>DATCXL010000296.1:0-3773 GCA_036565825.1 Mycobacteriales bacterium | reverse complement strand
CCGCCGGGGAACAGCGAGTCGCCGGTGAACAGATGCGGGTGGCCCTGAGGGTCGTCGTAGCACAACGCGATACTGCCTGGAGTGTGCCCGCGCAGGTGGATCACCCGCAGGGTCACCTGGCCGAACCGGACCGTGTCGCCGTGCTCGACCGTCTCGTCCGTCGGAACCGGCAGCGCGTCGGCGTCCAGCGGGTGCGCCACGGTGCGGGCGCCGGTGGCGGCCACCACCTCGGCCAGTCCCTGCCAGTGGTCGGCGTGCTGGTGGGTGGTGATCACCGCGTGCAGCCCGTCGCCGATCCAGTCGAGCAGCCGGGCCGGTTCGTTGGCCGCGTCGATCAGCACGGCCTGCCCGGACGCCCGGCAACGCAGCAGGTAGGCGTTGTTGTCCATCGGACCGACGGCCAGCTTGCCGATGGTGAGTTCGGGCAACTCACCGGTGTCGGCGGTGCCACCGACGGACACCTGTCCGGTGTAGGCCACTGGTCTCCTCCTGGGGGTCTGAGGGGTGCGTTCGCACCGGCATCGCGGCTGGCCGCGGTCACAGGTGGTCGAAATGGTCGCACTGCGTGACACGCCGCCTCCGGCCGGTTGATGTTAGCGAGGGGACGCGTCGCTCGTGTCGGCGGGCGTCGTGGCGCGGCGTAGCCTGCGGGATGGATGGGAAGAAACTGTCGTGTCCCATGGCTAGATTGGCGCAGACCCCTGTCTCAGCATGTCCGGAGCTGAACGTACCGTGGCTGATCGCCTCATCGTGCGCGGAGCGCGCGAGCACAACCTCAAAGACGTCAATCTCGACCTGCCCCGCAACAGCCTGGTGGTCTTCACCGGGCTGTCCGGGTCGGGCAAGTCCAGCCTGGCCTTCGACACGATCTTCGCCGAGGGCCAGCGCAGGTACGTGGAGTCGCTGTCCGCCTACGCACGGCAGTTCCTCGGACAGATGGACAAGCCTGACGTGGACTTCATCGAGGGTCTGTCGCCCGCGGTGTCCATCGACCAGAAGTCGACCTCTCGCAACCCGCGGTCCACGGTGGGCACCATCACCGAGGTCTACGACTACCTGCGGTTGCTCTACGCCCGGGTCGGGCATCCTCACTGCCCCAGATGCGGCCGGCCCATCTCCCGGCAGACACCCCAGCAGATCGTGGACCGCATCCTGGATCTACCCGAGGGCACCCGGTTCCAGGTGCTCGCGCCGGTGGTGCGCGCACGCAAGGGGGAGTACGTCGACCTGTTCGCCGACCTACAGGCCAGGGGGTACTCCCGAGCCAGGGTGGACGGGATCGTGCATGCCCTGACCGACCCGCCGAAGTTGAAGAAGCAGGAGAAACACACCATCGAGGTGGTCGTCGACCGGCTCGCCGTCAAGGAGTCGGCGAAACGGCGGCTGACCGACTCGGTCGAGACCGCACTCGGGCTCGGTGACGGGCTTGTCCTGCTGGATCTGGTGGACGCCCCCGAGGACGACCCCGACCGCGAACGGATGTTCTCCGAGCACCTGGCCTGCCTGTATGACGATCTGTCCTTCGAGGCACTGGAACCCCGCTCGTTCTCGTTCAACTCACCGTTCGGGGCATGTTCAGCATGCACGGGTCTGGGAACACGCAAGGAGGTCGATCCCGACCTGGTCGTTCCCGACCCGGAACGGACCCTGGAGGAGGGTGCCATCGCGCCCTGGTCGTCCGGGCAGACCAGTGAGTACTTCCTGCGGTTGCTGGGTGCGTTGGCCGAGGGAGTCGGTTTCGACCTGCGCACCCCGTGGGACCGACTGCCGGCGCGGGTGCAGAAGGCGGTCCTGTACGGACACCCCACCCAGGTGCACGTTCGGTACCGCAACCGGTATGGCCGGGAGCGGGCCTACTACACCTCCTACGAGGGCGTGGTGCCCTGGATCGAGCGGCGGCACACCGAGACCGACAGCGACTACAGCCGGGAGAAGTACGAGGGCTACATGCGGGAGGTGCCCTGCCCGGCCTGCCAGGGAGCCAGACTCAAACCCGAGGTACTCGCGGTCACCCTGGCCGATCGGTCCATCGCCGAACTGTGCGCGCTGCCGATCGCTGAGGCCGCGGAGTTCCTGCGCGGCCTGGTATTCACCGAACGGGAGCGGTTGATCGCCGAGCGGGTGCTCAAGGAGGTGCACGCCCGACTGGGTTTCCTGGTCGACGTGGGCCTGGACTACCTGTCGTTGAACCGGCCGGCCGCGACGTTGGCCGGTGGCGAGGCCCAGCGCATCAGACTGGCCACCCAGATCGGATCGGGACTGGTCGGTGTGCTGTACGTACTCGACGAGCCGTCCATCGGGTTGCACCAACGGGACAATCACCGATTGATCGAGACCCTGTTGCGGCTGCGTGACCTGGGCAACACGTTGATCGTGGTGGAGCATGACGAGGACACCATCCGCACCGCTGACTGGGTGGTCGACATCGGCCCGGGCGCGGGTGAGCACGGCGGTCGGGTGGTGGTCAGCGGACCGGTCGAGGAGTTGCTGGCCAACCCCGAGTCGATCACCGGCGCGTACCTGTCCGGGCGGCGACGGATCGAGCCACCAGCGGTGCGCCGCCAACCCACCCGCGGTCGGGCACTGGTGGTGGAGGCGGCCCGCGAGCACAACCTGCGGGGCATCGACGTGTCCTTTCCGCTGGGCTGCTTCGTGGCGGTCACCGGGGTGTCGGGCTCGGGCAAGTCCACGCTGGTGAACGACATCCTGTACGCCACGCTGGCCAACAAGATCAACGGTGCCCGGGTCGTGCCGGGCCGGCATCGGCGGGTACGCGGTCTGGACCACGTCGACAAGGTGGTCGGCGTCGACCAGTCACCGATCGGGCGCACACCCCGATCCAACCCGGCCACCTACACCGGGGTGTTCGACCACGTCCGTAAACTCTTCGCCAGCACCACCGAGGCGAAGGTGCGTGGTTACCAGCCGGGCCGGTTCTCGTTCAACGTTAAGGGCGGCCGCTGCGAGGCGTGCGCTGGCGACGGCACCATCAAGATCGAGATGAACTTCCTGCCCGACGTCTACGTCCCCTGCGAGGTCTGCAAGGGGGCCAGGTACAACCGGGAGACCCTCGAGGTCCGCTACCGGGGTAGGACGATCGCTGAGGTGCTGGACATGCCGATCGAGGAGGCATGCGAGTTCTTCGGAGCCATACCGGCCATCCATCGGCATCTACGGACCTTGGTCGACGTGGGCCTGGGTTACGTCCGGCTCGGGCAACCGGCTCCCACCCTGTCCGGTGGCGAGGCCCAGCGGGTCAAGCTCTCCAGCGAGTTGCAGAAGCGTTCCACCGGCCGCACCGTGTACATCCTCGACGAGCCGACCACCGGACTGCACTTCGAGGACGTACACAAGTTGCTAGGTGTGCTGGGCCGCCTGGTGGACCAGGGCAACACGGTGGTGGTCATCGAGCACAACCTCGACGTCGTCAAGACCGCTGACTGGATCATCGACATGGGGCCGGAGGGCGGTGGTGGGGGCGGCATGGTCGTCGCCGAGGGCACGCCCGAGCAGGTGGCCACGGTCGAGGCCAGCCACACCGGCCACTTCCTGCGCCGGGTTCTCGGTGACCAGGCGGCCGCACCGGACTCCGACGGGTTGCACGTGGTGCCTCGGTCCGGACGGAGACGTCCCGGGCGGAACAGCGTGGTTGCCGGTTCCTGACCCCGGGATCAATCAGCGGCCGACGGCCGACCGGGGCCGGTCAGGACTGGTGGAAGAGCGCATCCAGGGTGGCGTCCAGCGACTCGTCGCACGCCTCGGTGCCGGCGGCC
>DATCXL010000293.1:0-4353 GCA_036565825.1 Mycobacteriales bacterium | reverse complement strand
CCCGGCGCGGGCCCCGGGGACGGCCTCGCTGGTCCTCAACCAGGCGCGGGCCGCCGGTGCTCGCTGGCTCGACCAACAACCGCGGTGGCAGGCACTCGAGGTGGTCGGGGTCGTGGCGGCGATCGCGATCCTGCTGCTCTCCCTGGGCCGGGGGACATCGACCAGCCTCGCCGGCGGGCAGCCCACCGTTACTCCGCAGCCGTCGACCCTGCTCACCACCACGCCGGGACCTACTGGCGCATTCACCCCACCGCCGGAATCGGAACCGGCGTCCACGCTCTCAACGGTGCCGACCAGCTCGGCGTCACCGAGTCAGACCGGGCCGCGGCCCACGACCAGCACCGGGTCGACCGTGACTCCGGCCGACCTGTGTGGCGCGCCGACGAACCCGTACGGGTACAACCTGTGCGGCCAGGGTTCGCCGGTGAGCGACTGGGAGGCGGGCGTGTGTTCCTACTTCACCTGTGTCGCGGACTTCGGTAAGGCCGGCGGATACCTGGTCCAATGTGGTGACCACACCCTGAGCACCAGCCTCGCCCCGGGCAAGGGATGCGCGCAGCATCGCGGGCTGCCAAGACAGGTCTACGGTCCTTGAACACGGACCGTCGCCACCGTGAGTTGTTAGGAGGTTCCGCCCCGGCGAGGGTTTTGAGCTACTCGTCTAGTGTCGGTTTATGCCATTCGTTCTCACCGGCCTCGACGAGGTGCTCACGGCCACCGGAAACCACCCCCTCGCCCGTTCGATGCTGCGCTACCGGCGAGTGGACCCACGAGGGTGGAGCAGCCGGGGTGCCGTCGTGTGGGTCGCCGGTGACGAACGTGCGCCCCGCAGTGGCCGGTCAACCGTCGCGCTGGGACCGGTGAAACCGGTGGTCGACCTGCTGGGGCAGGTGGCGCACCTACTGCCCGACGGCGGCGAGTTGTCCATGCCCCGCGACGCGGTGGACCTGCTGCCCGCCCCGATCCGCCTCGCCCACCAGACGCGCTGGGACTTTCGTTGGACCCTGACACCCCCGCCCGCGGTGCCCGGTGAGGACCGGGTGCGGGTACTGACCCCGGAGGACTTCCCGCACGCCGCCGACCTGCTCGGCCGGGCCAACCCGACCGCATCGGCACGCCCCGGTTCACCGTCAGTACACCGGTGGGTCGCGGTGCCCGACGGTGCCGACGCCACCGGTCGGCTGCTGGCGGTCGCCGCGGACACGTCGCATCGGGGTACCGGGCACACCTCGGCTGTGGCCACCGATCCGGACGCTCGCGGTCGGGGCCTGGGCGCGGCGGTCACCGCGTACCTGGCTCGGGAGCAGGTGGCGGACTTCGGCCTGGCCACGTTGGGCTTCTATGCGGACAACGACGTGGCCCGCAGACTGTACGACCGGCTCGGCTACGACCACGCGCTGGCCATCACCAGTGGACCGGTGCACCGGGCGACCGTGGTCGGGTCGGACTGACCACACCCGACCGCCACACCATGAGCCGGGAAGCGACCCGGGTACCGGTTCAGTCGGCGATGTCGGCCTGCGCGACCACCCGTTCGATGGCCAGCCGGGCCAGCAACTCGCCGGCCACCCCGTTCCGGGCGCCGTACCGTTCACCCAGTTCCGATCCCAGGTAGCGGGTGGCGATACGGATGGCGAAGGGCAGCACCGCCTCGGGGCTCTCCTCGAAACGCACGCCGCCCTCGACCATCACGAACGAGTACGGCGGCCGGTCATCCTCCACACACAGTGCCGCACGTGGGTCGCGGCGCAGGTTCACCGCCTTCACCGACGTGTGCCAGGTGGTGAACACCAGGTCCTCGCCGTCGAGCACGAACCAGACCGGCACCACGTGCGGCCGCCCATCCGCCCGGACGGTGGCCAGCTTGCCGGTGCGGCCGCCGGCACTGACAAACGCCCGCCACTGTTCGCGGCTCATCTGTCGCATACCGCCGATGTTAGGGCCTGCCAGCCGACAACGTACGCAGCCAGACCACTCACACGTGAGCGGACCCCCGACGCCGCAGATCGCCGCCTGAGCCTGCCCAACCGGACCACCCGAGCAAGGTGACCCCCTCCAGACCTATCTGCCGAGCAGGTCCCGCAACGCGCCGAGCAGCAGCGTGACCGAATCAGGGCGGGCGTTGTGACCCATCAGTCCGATTCGCCAGACTGTGTCGGCGTACCGACCGACGCCGGCCCCGATCTCCACGCCGTAGCGCTCCAGCAGTTCCTGCCGCACCGTGCGACTGCTCACCCCGGCCGGCACCCGAACCGTGGTCAGTTCGGGAAGCCTGGCGTCGGGCTCGGCGAACAGCTCCAGTCCCATCTCCTCCAGGCCCTTGTGCAGCGTCCGGCCGCACTCGGCGTGCCGCGCGTACACCTCCGGCAGCCCCTCGGCCAGGATCCGGCCGAGCCCGGCGTGCAGTGACGCGATCATCGCGACCGGCGCGGTGTGGTGGTACTTACGCCCGGTGCCGGCCGCCGTCACCGCATAGTCGCCGATCATGCCCAGGTCGAAGTACCACGAACGCGGTCTGACCACCCGGCGGGCCCAGGCCCGGTCGTTGATGCTGAACGGTGCCAGTCCCGGTGCGACCCCCAGGCACTTCTGACTGCCCGAGTAGGCCAGATCAACGCCCCAACGGTCCAGCGCGACCTCGATACCACCCAGCGAGGTGACACAGTCGGCGAGCAGCAGTGCGTCCCGCCCCGAGTCGCGCAGCGCGGTGGCCACCGCCGCGACGTCGTTGAGCACCCCGGTGGAGGTCTCCGCGTGCACCACCGCGACCAGTTTGGGTGCCGGGTGGGCGTTGGCCACCTCGACCGGGTCGATGGCCCGACCCCACGGTGTGTCCACCCGCACCACCTCGGCGCCGCAGCGCGAGGCCACGTCGACCATTCGCTCGCCGAACAGGCCGTTCACCGCGACGACCACCACATCGCCGGGTTCCACCGTGTTCACGAACGCTGTCTCCATGCCCGCGCTGCCGGTCGCCGACAGCGGCAGGGTGCGTGCGTTGGCGGTGCCGAAGACGGTGCGCAGTCGTGCACAGGTCTCGTCCAGGATCCGCAGGAACTCCGGATCGAGGTGGCCGAGCAGTGGCTGGGCCAGCGCCGAGGTGGCCTCCGGATAGGCGTTGGACGGACCCGGGCCGAACAGGTGCCTGTTGGGGATTGGGGTGGGCATGGACATGGTTCGAACCCTAGCCTTTCCGATCATGGTGCCAGGCGGCCGTTCAGCTCATCGCCAGGCGCGGAATCAGTCTCACCGCCACATCACGGCCAGGCTCACGGTTCGGCGGTCGGACGGGGCGTCGAGGCCGGCGGAATCACGTCGATGCCGGCCTCTCGGCGTTGCACCGGAGTGATCGGCGTGGGCGCGCCGGTCAGCGGGTCGAACCCGGCACCGGTCTTCGGGAACGCGATCACGTCCCGCAGCGAGTCAGCCCCGGCGAGCAACATGCAGGCGCGGTCCCAGCCGAAGGCGATGCCGCCGTGCGGTGGCGGACCGTAACCGAACGCCTCCAACAGGAAGCCGAACTTGCTCTCCGCCTCGTCCTTGGACAGGCCGATGACCTCGAACACCCGCTGCTGCATCTCCTGCCTGTGCACACGGATCGACCCGCCACCGATCTCGTTGCCATTGCAGACGATGTCGTAGGCCTGGGCCAGGGCGTGCTCGGGGTCCTCGTCGAACGTGTCGGCCCAGGCCGGCAACGGCGCGGTGAACGGGTGGTGCACCGCGGTCCAGCCTCCCTGGTCGTCGCGTTCGAACAGTGGCGCGTCGACCACCCAGCAGAACGCCCAGGCGCTCTTGTCGATCAGGCCCCGACGTTCCCCGATCTCCAGCCTGGCCGCGCCGAGCAGCGACTGGGCGTCCGAGCGCTCCCCGGCGGCGAAGAAGGCGCAGTCACCCGGCCGGGCCCCCAGCGCGGCGGCCAGTCCGTCCCGTTCGGACTCGGACAGGTTTCGCGCGACCGGGCCGCCCAGCGTGCCGTCCTGGGCGAACACCACGTAGGCCAGCCCGCGGGCGCCACGGGTACGGGCCCACTCCTGCCAGGCGTCGAACGTCCGGCGCGGCTGGTCAGCGCCACCGGGCATCACCACCGCGCCCACGTAGGGAGCCTGGAACACCCGGAACGGGGTGTGGGTGAAGTAGGCGGTCAGGTCCACCAGTTCACAGCCGAACCGCAGGTCCGGCTTGTCCGACCCGTAACGCCCCATCGCCTCGGCGTAGGTGATCCGCGGGATCGGCAGCGGCACCTGGTAGCCGGCCAGTTCGCCCCACAGCGCGGTCACCACCGCCTCGCCGACCTCGATCACGTCCTCCTGCTCGACGAAACTCATCTCGATGTCGAGCTGGGTGAACTCC
>DATCXL010000277.1:0-2351 GCA_036565825.1 Mycobacteriales bacterium | reverse complement strand
CCGCCGGGGCGCTGTGCGCACCCGGCGGCCCGCCGGACGGTGGGACCGGAGGATCAGTCCACTGACGCGTCGCGCCGACGGCGGCGGAACCCGAGCAGCAGTCCGCTTCCGACCAGCACCAGGACCAGCCCGGCGGCCGCCCCACCCAGCACCGGTGCGCCGGTGAATGCCAGGCCGCCCTTTCCGGGCCGACCCTCGCCCGTACCGGCGGCGGGATTCACCTGGACGGTCACCGTGTCGGCAGCCGGATCACCGTTCGCGTTCTGCCCGGTGACGATGATCTCGGTGGCGCCGACCCGGGTGAAGGTGAACGGGACGGAGAAGTTGCCCTCCGCGTCGACCCGCACATGGCACGTCTCGCCGGTCGAGCATCTGGTGTCTAGCCCCTGCCGCGGGGAACCCGATTCTCTGTGTGCCGCGCCGCCGACGAGCGCGGCCGAGATCACCCGGGCCTGGACCGGACTGCTACCGGTCGCCTCCGGCCCTCCGGTGAGCGGGGCGAGCGCGGTTGGCCCTCCGGTCACCTCCGAGGTGATGGTGACCACGCTGTTGGGCAGGAAGCCCTCCCCGCTCAGCGTGATCGTCTCTCCCACGGTCGCGGTGGACGAGGACACCGTGACCGAGGTTCCGGCCGGTGGGTAGTTTGGCTGGGCGCTCGACGGCGTCGTCGTGGCGACAGCCGTGAGGAGGCCGGCGGCGGCTACGGCTGTGACGCTGAGGAACAAGCGACGAATGGCCATCGTGGTACTCCCCGTGAACTATTGGCTACGCAAGGTTGCCGCGAGTGTGCGCAAGGGGACCCGCGCCGCGCAAGCCGGACACGCGTGTACGCCACAACGGACGAGGGTGATTCGAGCGCGCCGCCTCTCCTGCGCTCCTCGGCGTGTCAGGCGTCCACACCGCACACGAGTCGGCAGTATCCGTTCAGCCGCCCGTCTCGGGCGGTTGCTCGGATGGGCGGCGGACCGACGTGGTTGGTCGGTCGCGGTGGACGGTCAGCCGCAGTGCACCAGTGCGGTCTGTACCTGCTGAGGCAGCACAAGTGGCTGCACCGGAATCACCGGTGCCGCGTTCGACGCCGGTTCGGTGATCTCCAGCACCACGGTTCGGCTGGTGCCCTGTTTGACCACCAGCGGGAATTCCCAGACCGGCCGTCTATCCTCGGTGGACGGTGATACGCCGAGCCGGCGACCGTCCACAGTGGCGTGTACCACTCCGGCGTCGCGCGGTCCGTACACCGAGACCAACAGCGACACCGCACCCGGATCGGCGGACTGGGCCAGGGTGCCCGGATCGGTGTCCTCCCGCTGGGTCACGTAGTGCGGCAGTTTCGCATCGTCCGGCGCCGTGTTGCCGAAGGTGATCTCGATTCTGCTTCGCCGCCTTCCGGCCGTGCAGTCGTTGCTGCTGTACCGGACCGAACGGGTCAGGTAGTAGTCCATCTTGCTGCCCGCGGCGTTGTTCACCACCACGAACGCGTAGGGCCCGTCACCGTCGGGCAGTGTTCCACCGAGTGGGGTGCCGGCCAGTTGACGTTCCTCGTCGCGGTGGCTGCTGTACACCAGCATTCGCCGTTCACCGGCGGCCCGGGACAGGCCGCGCAACAGCGCCTCGGTGTCGCCGCGCCCGGACAGCAGGGTGCCCATCACCTGCTGGGCCACCTCCCGCATGTAGGCGTCCCGACGGTCGTTACTGTCCGGGAACCGGGCGTAGACCTGACTGAGGGTGAGCGCCACTGCGTTACCGGAGGACAGGATCTCCCCGGTGGACAGTCGGATGGGTCCGGTGGCCTCCAACACGTAGCTGAGCGCGACCGGATCGGTGGCGATGACTCCGTCCAGGTGTTGACCGGTCTGCCGGGCCCACAGTGCCAGCCAGATCCGGGCCGCGTATGGAAAGTGCGGATCCATGTTGCTGTTCGGCCACAGGGCCGGATCATCACCCCAGCGGTTTCTGAAGGGTTCGCCCAGGTCGACCGGCAGCGTGGAGGAACTCCGCAACCCGGTGTTGGAACCGAGTTTGTCAATCCGCAGCTTCCCGTGATCGGCTGTGACCACCGCGTACAACCCGAGCAGGCCACCGGTACCCCGGGCCTCCGCGTTGTTCTGGAAGGCAACCAGGTAGTGACGAGGTCCGTCCGCGCCGAGCATGGCCGGGACCAGCCGCGCCGCCTGGTCGACAGAGTCCAGGGTTGACGACACGTCGGCCAGTTGGGCGCGCAGCTCGTCGAACCCGGACGCCACCGGAGGCAGCATCCAGGACTGTTCCACCTGGTCGATGCGGGTCGAGACCATCGACAGCGCGGTCGCGGCCGAGTGGACGGTGGGCGCGATCGTGCGCAGCCGACCGAC
>DATCXL010000265.1:0-6486 GCA_036565825.1 Mycobacteriales bacterium | reverse complement strand
GACCGCCGCCACGCACCTGGCCAGCACCCCGGGGTCGTCCTCCACCCCACCGGCGGTGTCCAGGGTCAGCGGGTTCAGGCCATCGACGCGGGGGGCCGCAGGGGGGATCATCGGCCCGAGGGCGTCGATCGTCTCCTGGCGAAGGCGAGCCGGCCGCAGCCGGGTCCGCGACAGACTGTCCAGGGCCAGCACCGAGTCGCCGCCGCCGTCGGTGATGACCGCCAGCCGAGAACCCAGGACCGGCAACCTGGTCGCGCACCGCAGGACATCGATCATCTCTGCCGCTGAGTCGACCCTGATCGCGCCACCCCGGGCCAGCGACGCGTCCCAGACCCGGTCGTCGGCGGCCAGCGACCGGGTGTGCGTCTGGGCCACCGCCGCGGCCAGCGTGGAGGCACCCGCCTTGATCACCACGACCGGCTTTCCGGCCGACCTGCAGGCCTGCAGGCCCGCGACGAACCTGGCCCCACCGTCGGGCGGTAGGCCCTCGACGTACATCGCCACCGCGTCGGTCTGCGGGTCGTCTGCGAACTCGGCCAGCAGGTCACCGAAGCCCACGTCGGCCTGGTTACCCACGCCGATGCAGTGCGAGAAGCCGATGCCCACCCGACCGGCCGCGATGAACAGTTCGGCCGACACGTTGCCGGACTGACTCACCAGGGCCACCCGACCCGGCGGGATGTACTCGAACGGTGTCAGGTTGATGCCTCTTGCGGCGGAGAAGACGCCGAAACAGTTCGGTCCCACCACGCGCGCCCCGGCGGCGTGGGCCAGTTCGAGTACCCGCCGTTCCAGCAGCGCGCCGGCCGCCGAACTCTCCCCGAATCCAGAGGCGGCCACGACAATGGTCGAGACTCCCAGCGAACAGCATCGCTCAACCTCGCCCAGTACGGCGTCTCGCGGCACGGCCAGGAAGGCGCAGGAGATCGGCGATCCGGCCTCCGCCAGGTCGGAGACCACCGTGGCGGCCGGGATGTCAGCCGCGCTGGCATGTGGGTTGACCGCGAAGATCTCGCCGGTGAATCCGGCCGAGCGGGTATACCTGATGACTCGTTGTCCCCACTTCCGGGGATCTCGCGAGGCGCCGAGCACCGCGATGGTGTCGGGCCTCAGCAGGGAGTTCAGCTCGCGGGACACCCCAACCTTCTCTCACTCGAACAACGGGACCGTGGCACCCGGTGGCAGACAGTCAGGCGGAGTTGTCGGTCACGAAACGAAGGACAGAATCGGCGACGCAGCACGGCTTCTCGGTTCCGGTCCGGTTCACCGTCACCCGCAGCACCACCTGCACGTCGGCACCGCGCTCCTCGGCCGACAGAACCTCGACGCTGGCCACCAGTTCGCTGTTGACCGGTGCCGGGGCGGGGAACCGCACCCGGTCGAGCCCATAGTTGAGGATCATCGCCGTGCCACCGACGGTGAATACCTCAGAGAGGAACACCGGCAGCAGGGAAAGGGTGAGGTAACCATGCACCACTGTGGACCCGAAGGGTCCGCTGCGGGCACGGTCGGGATCGACATGGATCCACTGTCGATCCTCGGTCGCATCGGCGAACTGGTCGATCCGCGCCTGTTCGATGGTGTGGGCCGCGCTGACGCCCAGAGACTGGCCAACCGCGGTCAGGAACTCGTGTGGTGTCCGAAGGTGTCGCATCGCCCTGTTCCCTGTTCTCTGTTCCCTGCCGGCCGTTGTTGACTATGCGTCGTAGGACTGGAATATCGCGGCCAGTCCCTGCCCGCCACCGATGCACATGGTGACCATGCCCAGTTCTGACCCGCGCCGGCGGAGCTCGTAGAGCAGCTTGAGAGTCAGAATCGCGCCGGTGGCCCCGACCGGATGTCCCAGTGCGATGGCGCCGCCGTTTGGGTTGACATGCTCAATGTCGAGCTTGGCGTCCCGAATCACGGCCACAGACTGCGCCGCGAAGGCCTCGTTCAGCTCGACCACGTCCATGTCGCGCACCGACATCCCGGCTTTCTTGAGCACCCGGTCGATGGCGATCGTGGGTGCGTAGCCCATGATCTCCGGCTCTGTTCCAGCCTTTGCCATCGCCACGATCCGACCGATCGGCCGGAGCCCCCGCTGTTCGGCGTCGCTCTGTCGCATCAGGACAAGGGCGGCGGCGGCGTCGTTGATACCCGACGAGTTGCCCGCCGTCACCGTTCCACCGTCCTGGAAGGCCGGACGCAGTCGGGACAGCCGCTCCATGGTCGTGTCCGGTCGAGGGTGCTCGTCGATCGTGACCACTCGCTTCGTCTTGCGCTCGGTCACCTCGACCGGGACGATCTCCGGGTCGAACACCCCGGTTTTCAGCGCCCGCGCGGCCCGCTGCTGGCTCAGGTTGGCGAAGTCGTCCTGCTCGGCCCGGGAGACACCGAAGCGCTCGGCCACCCGTTCGGCGGTGATCCCCATGGCGTAACGGCCCCACGGGTCGGTCACCAGCGACAGGGTGCCGTCCAGGATGTTGCGGTCGCCGAGGCGGTAGCCGTTCCTCGCCCCGTAGTCGAGGAACGGCTGGAGGCTCATGTTCTCGTTGCCTCCCGCCACGACGACCGACGCCTCGCCCACGGCGAGTTCCATGGCGCCGCTCCAGATCGCCTGCAAACCGCTGCCGCACAGCCGGTTCACGTTGTAGGCGTTGCTGGACACCGGGAGTCCCGACGCCAGTGCGGCCCGGCGCGCGTTGAACGCCTCGGGGCCGACCTGTCCCACACAACCGAGGATGACCTCGTCAACATCGTCAGCGGCCACACCGGAGCGTTCCAACGCCGCTCGGATCGCGGTGGCACCGAGTTCGGATGTCGGGACGTCCTTGAAGGCTCCACCGTAGGTGCCGATCGCGGTACGTGCGCCCTCTACGATGACAACAGAATCTGGCACGCTCACTCCACATGTGACTGGTGCGAACCCGGGCTGTGCGGACTTCGTCCGCGGGTACGTGTCGCTGGTGCGAACCGCGTTGGTGACACGCCCGCGGTGGGCGACTCAGATCTGGTAGCCGCCGCCGATGTTGATCACTTCGCCGGTGATGTAGTCGGCGTCCGCGGAGGCCAGGAACGCGACCAGGTTCCCGACGTCCCGTGGGGTGCCGACACGGCCCAGCGGAATCTTCTTCAGTTGCGCGGCATGAATTTCCGGCGGCAGGGCGCTGGTCATCTCTGTCTTGATGAATCCGGGACACAGCGCGTTGACGGTGACCCCACTGCGGGCGAGTTCCTTCGACATCGTCCTGGTCAGACCCACGACCCCGGCCTTGGCCGCGGCGTAGTTCGCCTGACCGATGTTGCCGAGCCAACTCGCGGACGAGATGTTTATTATCTTGCCGCTCCTGCGGGCCCGCATCACCCGGGCGGCGGCGCGGCCCAGGTAGAAGACTCCGCTCAGGTCCACGGCCAGGACCTCGTGCCACTGGGTGTCGGTCATCTTGTGCAACATGGCGTCGCGGTTGATGCCGGCGTTGTTCACCAGGATGTCAAGGCGACCGTGTTCGGCGACCACCTGTTCGACGGCGGCGTCGCACGCGGCGCTGTCGCTGACATCCAACCGCAGGCCCGAAGACGATCCCCCGCATGCGTCCGCGACCTGCTGCGCCGCCTCGAGGTTGACATCCGCACAGACCACGGTGGCTCCGTCGTCGGCGAGGCGTCTGGCGATTCCCTCGCCGATGCCGCGGCCCGCACCGCTGACCACCGCGACGTGCTCGGACAGTCGTGACACCTGCTGCTCCCCCATTCCCAATCGATCGATCGATCGGATACAGCTTTATACCGTTCCACCCGGAGGCGCGCAAGGGTTGGATCCAATCTCGTCCGATCGGCCACGGAGGGTGGCAGAAGCGGCGTCGAAGGACACCCGGGCGATCGGGGACAGCCTGGGACGGGGTGGATCGAGGTGGTCGGCCACCGATCCCGGCCGAAGGCGGTGCGGTCAGTTCGGATCGGTGGGCAGGGCTGCGTCGGTGGGCAGGGCAACGGCGGCGAGCAGGATGCCCTCGGCCACCATCCAGCGGCCGGCGAAACGGGTCAGCGGCCGACCGGCGACCGTCGGGCCGGGTACCAGCAGATCCACCCGGAACGTGCCACCCTCCGGGTCGAGAGCGACCCGCGCGTCCTCGAACCCAAGCCAGCGTCGGGCCAGCGGGAACCACGCCTTGTACACCGACTCCTTGGCGCAGAACAGCAGCCGGTCCCAGTGCACGCGGTCGACGCCGCCGGCATCCGTACCGGCAAGGTCCGCGAGCATGGTGCGCTCTGCCGGCAGGGACACCGCGCCGAGCACCCCGTCGGGCAGCGGCCCGTTCGGCTCCGCGTCGATGCCGACGGTGTGCAGGTCACGGGTACGGGCCACCACCGCGCCCCGGTAGCCGGTGCAGTGGGTGATGCTGCCGACCACCCCTTCGGGCCAGCACGGCTCGCCCTTCGGCCCGCGTGGGATGGCCACGGCCGGCAGGCCCAACTCGGCCAACGCGCGCCGGGCGCAGTGCCGGGCCGTGCTGAACTCGCGCCGCCGGCGGTCCACCGCCCTGGCGATGTCGGCCTCCTCCGTGCCGAGCAGTACGGCGTCTGCGGCGTCGAGGTCGGTGTCAACCGCGCTGACGACCGCCGGCAGTATCCGTTCGATCACGCGGACACCTCCAACGGCTCGTCTACGAACAACATATGCAACCGGACCACCGGGGCGGGCACACTCTCGACACTTCACAACACCGGCCGGAGCAGTCCTTGTGGGTGACCTCGACGGCCCCACTCGCGTGGGTAGCCGACGGACACCTCCACGTGCCGAACGCCGTCGTAGACGACGTCACGCGGGATGTGCAGGTGTCCGTAGACCACCGCGGCGGTGTTGAACCGACGGTGCCAGTCGGCGGTGCGTACCGTCCCGCACCACTGGGCGAAGTCCGGGTAGTACAGCACCTCGGTCGGTTCGCGGACCATCGGGAAGTGGTTGACGAACACCACCGGCAGGTCGTCGTCCAGGGCGGCCAGCCGGCGTTCGGTCTGCTCGACCCGGGCGTGGCACCAGGCGTGACGACTCGGGTACGGGTCCGGGTGCAGCAGGAACTCGTCGGTACACACCACGCCGGTTTCGTAGGCGTGTGCCAGCGACTCCTCCCGGGTGCTGCCCTCCGGCCGGAACGAGTAGTCGTACAAGAGGAACAGCGGCACGATCCGGGCCGGACCACCACGCCCGCGCCACACCGGGTAGGGGCTCTCCGGGGTGATCACCCCCAACCCGTCACACAGTTCGACCAGGTGCCGGTAGCGGTGTTCGCCACGCAGTCGAACCGGGTCCCGCCGGTGCGTCCACAACTCGTGGTTACCCGGCACCCACACGACCGTGGCGAACCGTTCACTGAGCAGCCGCAGGGCCCACTCGATGTCCGCGACCACCTCCCCGACGTCACCGGCCACCAGCAGCCAGTCGTCGTCGGATGTCGGCCGCAGATCCTGCACGATCGCGCGGTTCTCCGGGTAGGCCACGTGCAGGTCGCTGATGGCCAACAACGTCCCGTTCTGACCACCGGAGGCGCGCACCCGAGCATGCTAACAACGCCTCGCTCGGCGGCGCCGATGACGTCCTCGGCACCCCTGGCCACCATCCAGCGGCCCGTACAGGGCGAATCTGACAACAGACCGAGCACGGACACCGACGACCATCGCTGCGGTTCGACCCCGGCGCGCCGCCCCGTGGGATGTCCCATAGACCCATCGCCATCACCCGTCACAGAGCAGACCAAACCCAGACCTACGCCTACTACCTACTTGTTGGCTTCTACCCAATATGAAAGCTGATTAGTCTTCGCAACACATATGATTAGCCAAATCATGGTTGAGATGACGACATACGAGAACGCCGGTACGTGTCGAACCATTGACGCGTCATTCTTGGCTACTGTCTGCCAATGCGATCCAGCGGCCTCCTACAGGCGCAACCGACCACATCGGATGATCACCATTCCTCTGTAGACGCCGGTGATCAGATCCGCACGAGCGGGCACCGACTCGGGGTCATCGAGATCACGGCGGTGGCGGTGGTCGGATGCTGGGGACTGTTCCAGAACCTGTGGCTCCTGTCGGCGTCCAACTGGCTGAGCGACGAGCCCACCTACGCGAGTGCCGGATGGCGATACGTGCACGGGCTGGTCGACGTCAACCTCGAACACCCTCTCACCGTCAAGTATCTGATCGGCTTTTCCGAACTGGTCTTCGGGCAGGGCGACCCGTCCGGAATCAGGCTTCCCTCGGCCGCTGCCAGCCTGGCGACCGGGGCACTGTTGTGGTGGTGGGCCCGGCAGGAAGCCGGCCGTGCGGCTGGCGTGCTCTGCGCGGGGATGTGGTTGCTGCTGCCCCGGTCGACAACGGGGTGGAACCAGGCCCCACGGCTGGACCGGTTCGCGATGCTGGAGCCGGTCCTGGCGTTCTTCGCCGTGGCCGCGCTGTACGCGGGGTGGCGGTGGATCCGCACCCGCCGCTGGCGATGGGCGG
>DATCXL010000257.1:0-3287 GCA_036565825.1 Mycobacteriales bacterium | reverse complement strand
CAGACCGCCGAGACCATATCCACGTCCAGCGAGATCTCTCCGGCCCAACCTGTGTCAGAGGCGGGCAACGGGCTGGTTGCGCCGTTCTGGTTCACCTTGCGGAAACAGCCGTTGGCCGTGGTGCACGGCGGCAGGCCGAAGGTGGACCGGTAGGTGGCCAGGTCCGACTCGGCGTTCGGGTCGTCCATCGCGTCCACGATCGCCACGGTCTGTCCGCCGCCTGCCGTCGCCGACGGCAGGTTGTAGGCGTCCTGCAGGTCGGACGGGCCCAGTCCGGAGGGTAGGGCGTTGGGGGTGATGGCGTTGGGCTGGACCTCGGTGTCGGTCCGGACCAGGGCCAGGCAGGACATGATGCCGGGCCGGGTGTCCTGGGCACACGCGTGCCGGACGGAGTGGCTCGCCGCAGCCGGGGTGGGTGCTGCCTGTGGCGATGGTGCTGCCTGGGCCATTGTTGGTGACCAGGCGAACGCCAGTGCTGCGGCCCCGGTCAGGGCCACGGCGGCGTTCCACAGCGATGCTCTGCGCACTGCTGCCTCCAAGAGGTGTTGGGGTGGCCGAAAAGTGACAGACCCCGGGTGACAAATCCCCCTTGAAAAGGCCAACTTTTTACCAAAAAGTAGCAATTCACTCGAACGGACTAGTAGTACGTAATGGAGCAGAAGCACCCATCAGTGCGGTATGAACCGCAAAATGTCACGTACTACCCGCCCTTCGGGCCGTCCTGCACGCCGTGCCAAGAAGGCGCCGAAACAGTGCCGAGGCAGCGTCAGAACATCGTTGACACAACATCGGAACAGCGCCGGAACAGCTTTGGGACACGGCCGGGAGATATCCCCCGGCCGGCCACCCCAACGGCTACTTGGACGTCGCGTGGCCCTCCGACGGTTCCCGCGCCCCGCGCAGAGCATCGAAGAACCTCACCCGGGCGCCGGTCCGCAGGATGGCGCCGGCGTAGATCCGGCCGGACAGCCAGACCAGTGCCGCGGTGGCGGCCAGCATCAGCGCGATCGCCAGTCCAACCTGCCAGCCGGCCACCTGCCCGACCGCGGTCCGGGTCGGCATGGTCATCGCGGAGAACGGCGGCACCAGTGAGGCGACCTGGGCGAGAACGCCCTTCGGCTGCCGGATGGCATAGATCGCGACGAGGTAGCTCACCATCAACACCAGAGTCATCGGCCCGGTGACGTTGTTCAGTTCCTCCTGCCGGGACACCCGGCAGGCCGCCGCCGCGTAGGCCGAGGAGAAGAACGCGTACCCCAACACGAACCAGGCAAGGACCTGCCCGACGATGCCCAACGCCTGCGCCGGCAACGACACCGTACCGATGCCCACCGCGGCGGCCAGCCCGACCCCGGTGACCAGCACCAGTTGACCGAGCGCCAGCGCCCCGATCCCGAGGATCTTGCCGGCCAGCAACTGCCAGGGACGCAGCGTGGCCAGCAGGATCTCCACCACCCGACTGCTCTTCTCCTCCACCACGCCGAAGGCGACCCAGGTGCCGTAGCCGATCAACTGTCCGAACAGGATGATCACGGCGACGAAGGCGATGCCCTTCCGGACGCCGTTGTCGTCAGTGCCGGGCAGGGTGACCATCCGCAACGGCGGCACGTCCAGCGCCTCGGCCACCGCCGCCGGGTCGATACCCCGTTCGGCGAGGCGAGCCTGGGTGGACACGTCGCGATGGGCGGCGGCCAACACTGCGGCGAGTCGGGCGTCCGGCCCACCGTTGGACACCACCGTGTCGCCGTCCAACAACGCCGCGTCGGCGTGACCGTCCCGCACCGCCGCCCTGGCCGCCTGTTGGTCGGGATAGGTCCGAACCCGCACCTGCACCTTTGCCGGGGCTCCGGCGGCGGACAGCGCGGGAACGATCGCGGAACTGGCCGGCCCGGTGACCGCCAGGTCGAACGACGTGTTGCCGCCGCCGACGAACCGCGGAACGATCACGATCGCCAGGATGACCAGCATGGTGATGGCCGAGGAGATGAGGAAGCCGCGTTCCCTGATCCGGCTGGTGATCTCCCGGCGGGCCACCAACCACACCATGTCCATCCCCCGACTCACCTGGCCACCGCGTCCCGGAACAACTCGGCCAGCGTGGGCTGGCGCCAACTGAAGTGCTCGACCCGACCGGCCCGCAGCGCCATCTCCAGCACCTTCTGGTCGTCGGTCGGCTCGGCCAGCTCCAACCGCACCTCCGACCCCTGTCGGGCCACGATCCGGACCCCGGGCAACCCGGCCGCCCAGTCCGGCGCCGCGTCGGGCACCACCACCCGCAGTTCGCGGCGCCCCTCCCGGGCGCGCAACTCGGGCACCGTGCCGGTGGCCACCATCCGGCCCCGGTTGATGATCCCGACCGAGTCACACAGCCGTTCCACCAGGTCCAACTGGTGGCTGGAGAAGATCACCGGGACGCCCTGGCGGCACCGGTCCAGCAGCACGTCGGCCAACGCGTCCACCCCGACCGGGTCCAGTCCGGAGAACGGCTCGTCCAGGATCAGCACCTCGGGATCGTGCACCAGCGCCGCGGCGAGCTGTACCCGCTGCTGGTTGCCCAGCGACAGCTTCTCCACCGCGTCGTCCCGGCGGTCGGCCACCCCCAACCGCTCGACCCACCGGTCGGCGGCGCGCCGCGCGTCCGGCCCGGTCAGGCCGTGTAACCGGGCCAGGTACACCAACTGCTCGCCGACCCGCATCTTCGGATACAGACCGCGTTCCTCAGGCATGTACCCGAACCTGCGTCGCATCTCGAACGACACCGGTCCGCCCTGCCAGCGGACCTCGCCGGAATCAGCGGCCAACACCCCCATGGCGATCCGCATCGTGGTGGTCTTGCCCGCGCCGTTGGCGCCGACGAAGCCGAACATCTGGCCGGGCCGCACCGCGAAGGACACCGAGTCCAGTGCGACCGTGCCGCCGTACCGCTTGTGTACCGCGTCGAACTCAAGCATTCGGACCCCCTGACGGCCCAGGTTACCGACCGGTGTGGTCACCCTTCGCCGGCCGGATCCCTGACGCCGCAGACCACGCTGGAGCCCGCCCCACCCGACCACAGACCAGGGCAACCCACCCCAACCTCTAATGAACCGACAGCACGCCCACCGCCACGGCCAGTACCAGCAACACCAGTGTCGCCAGGCCGTAGAGCCACCGGTGGCCGGCGGGGGTCGATGCGACGGCGTGGTCGGCGGCCGGAGTGAGGGTGCGGACCACCGGCACGCCGCGCCGGGACAGCGCGGCGGCGTCACCGCGCGGCTGCCAGCGGTACTCCAACTGCACCCCGGCGG
>DATCXL010000253.1:0-4686 GCA_036565825.1 Mycobacteriales bacterium | reverse complement strand
CGTCCGGTGGCACGACCGCGCAAGCCCTTCGCAAAACCGGGACGGCTGACTACGCGGCCACCTGGGGCGATGTTCACGAAGTACCGGCAGGTGGGACGCTGGCCCAAGCGTTGCGAAAGACAGGCACCGCCGACTATGCCGCGACATGGTCCGACGTCCACGAGATTCCGGCGGGCGGTACGACAAGTCAGGTCCTCGCGAAAACCGGCACCGCCGATTATGCGACGGCATGGAGCACCATTTACGGCGTGGCGACCGGCGGGACTGCCGGGCAGGCCTACGTCAAGAACAGCACCGCGGCCGGGGATGCGTCCTTTTCTAACTCCCTGGGCACCACGACCTTTGACGCGGCGATCTCGCTCGACCTCGTGCGCGCCGGGGGAACCTCAAGCTACGCCGAGTTCAACAGCACCGCCGCCTATCTGGGCAAGGCCGTAGCGCTCGACGGCCAGACCACCACAGCGACCGTCGGGACGGCCGGGGCCGCCTCCGCGCTTCCCGCCGCTCCCGCCGGCTACCTGCAACTTCAAATCAACGGCACGGCCTACGCCATGCCCTTCTTTAACCCGTAGAGGCCAGCCATGCCGGGCACTTCTGACACGTTCACATCGAGCAACCGCCTCGACAAACAACCCACGGGCGGCAACTACAATCTTTGGGGCGAATATCTCAACACGAACTTCGACCTGATCGACGACATGAAGGACGGCAACGTCATCATCTCGCTGTCCACCGCTCAGCACACCCTGTCGGTGAACGATGCCGCGACGGACGAGGCGCGCATGGCCTCGATCACCGTCATCGGTACACCGGGTGGCACGGCCACCATGACGGCGCCGAACGTCGAGAAGCTGACGTGGGTTGAAAATATCGTCACCGGGGGCTGGCCCATCGTGTGGACCAACGGCACCGGGACCTCCTGCACGATCCCGAACGGGGCCTCGTGTCAGGTCCAGTGCGACTTCGCTGGGAACATGAAGATCCTCGGTGGCTCGGTCTTTGGCTCTCGCGTCCTGCAAAAGATCGGGCAGGGGACCGCCACCGATGATGCGGTTCGCATGGACCAGATCGGCCTTGCCGCCCGTGGAGTGCCGACCTTTGGCTCGACCGGGCAGGTTCTGCGGAACCAGGGCACGCTGACCGCGACCATTTCGGGGACGGCCACGGCGACCACGACCTACGGCTGGGAGGACCAGGGCAAGTCCACGATCTACATTCCAGCCTCGGCGTTCAAGGTACTGTCCTCGACTGGCTTTGGCACCGCCAGCAGCCTGATGTGCACCACGTCTTCCCAGGTGGTGGATGCCGTAGTCTTCGGTTCGGCCAGTTCGCAGTACGCGAATTTCTCCATTCGCGGCATGCCCAAGAGCTGGGACGGCCAGACCATGACCTTCAAGGCCCACGCCTTCACCACCGGCTCGACCGGAACCGGCGTCTTCGAAATGAGCGTCGGCCTCGCACAGGTGAATCCCGGCGCGACGCTCGATCAAGCCTACAACTATGTCAACGGCATGCTCGGCACCGAGGCGTCCACCGCCACCTTCGACCTCGTGACGGGGACGGGAACCGCCTCTGTCTCCGGGGGGACCGCATCCCAAGGCGCGACGATCTCGGTCAGCGTGCGCCGGCGCATCGGCGGCAGCGACACCATGAGCGGCAACCTGTTCTTCACGGGCCTGACCGCGGTCTACAACAACAACCTGCCGAACGATAACTGACCATGCCTTTCACCGAGGTTCCCCTCGCGCCAGGCTGCGTCACCGAAGACCACCCGGCGCTGGCGAAACCGCGCTGGCAGTATACGAACAACACCCGCTTCTATCGTGGGTGGCCGCAACCGATCGGCGGGCGCAAGACCATCGCCCAGATCGCCGGAATCCCGCGCGGCATGTTCTCCTGGGCGGCGAACGACGGGCGAACCTTCGGCGCGATCGGCACGCATTCAAAGCTCTACGTCTACTATCGCTCCTTCGCCTACAACGTCACGCCGATCCGCCGGACGGCCACCATCGCTATCGGCAATCTCGCGACGCAGAATGGTAGTCCGACCGCGACCATCACCGATACGACGCACGGGGCCACGACTGGGGACACAGCCTACTTCAAGGGCGATGTCAGTGTTGGCGGAATCCAGTGGGGCGGGGGTTCGGGAAGCCTCAGCGCACCGTTCACCACGCAGGCCGCGTCCAATTTCGTCACCGTTGCGCACACCGCGCATGGCCTCCACGACGGGGGGATTGTCACCTATTCAGGGGCCTCTCCGGTTGGAGGAATTACACCTTCGGGCGACTACACCATCCGGGTGTTGAGCGCGAACAGCTATGAGTTCGAACACACGAGCCCTGCAGGCGTGTCAGCGACCGGCGGCGGGACCGTCAGCTATTCCTACCACCGGGGGTGGGTGGTCACGGTAATCGACGTGGACACCTACACCGTCACCGCCTCCTCGAATGCCACGGCGGCGACCAATGCCGGGACTTTCACGGCAGAGTATGAAATCAACGTCGGCCGCACGAACGGGGAGGAAATCCTCACCGGGGCGACGGGCGGATATGGCGGTGGATATTACGGCGTCGGCGGGCAGGGGGCGCTGATCTCGCATCAGGCGCAATACTATCCGCGCATCTGGACCTTTGCTCCCTGGGGCCAGAACCTCGACGCCTGCCCTTTTGGCGACACCGTTTACGAGTGGGCGCTCAACACCTCGACGCGCGCAGCGGCAGTGAGCGGTGTTCCGGCGGGTGGGGTGAATACCATCTTTGTCTCGCCGTATCGGCAGCTTTTCCTTGTCGGCTCATCGGACGGCACCACCTTCGACCCTCGCCGCATCAACTACTCGGACCAGGAAGACAACACCGTCTACACGCCAAGCCCTACGGTTCTCGCCGGGGTCTTCACCTTGAGCGAGGGCTCGATTGCGATGCGCGGCGCTGTGACCGACCGCGGCATTGTTATCTGGACCGACAAGACCGCTTACCCGGTGTCCTACCAGGGCGACCCGAACGCACCGTACTCGCTGGGCGATCCTCTGGCCACGAACTGCGGCCTGATCGCACCTCTGGCCATGGCGAGCATGGGCGGCGTCTCGGTCTGGATTGGAACCAACTACAATTTCTACCAATACGACGGCAGCCCGCCGGAAATGCTTCCTTGCGACGTGAGGGCCGATGTTCTCCTGAACATGGCCCCGCTGCAGGAGTGGAAAATCTGGGGCGGCTCCAACAAGCAGTGGAACGAGTTTTGGTTTGGCTGGCAGAGTCAGTCGTCCGCGAATTTCGAGGTCGACCGCTACGTCATCTATTCCCCGACGGAGGGGTGGGCCCCGGGATCGGGAGACTGGACCTCCTGGCAGGACAAGCAGGAACTGGCGGTCGTTCTCTCAGGGAACCCTAACGGCAAGGTGTTCGCCCAGGAGCTGGGGACAAACGACGACGGCTCCCCCCTTATTGCGACCGCCATCACCTATGCTTTCGAGTTCGGCGCGGGCCATCCGCGCATGGACCTGAAGGGCATCGTACCGATCTTCAGCCACCTCGCCGTGGGTGTTGAGCTTTCGGTCTATCAGTACGAATACCCGCAAAGCACGCCGACAATCGACAGCACCAACTTGCGGGACGGTTCGCAGATCACGATCCGGCCGGGCCAGACCACGCAAGACCTTCATTCCAGCGGTCGCCTCATGGCCGTGAAATTCCAGTCGGTCGCCGACATCAACTGCTTCTGGCAGCCGGCAGGCTTCTGGCTCGACATCACACAATCAGGTTCAAGGTAAGGAGCGCGACTATGGGCGGCTACATGGGCGGCATCGACTTCAGCGCCATCCAGAATGCGGCGACGCAGGGCGCGGTCGGGAGCGTTGGCGGCGCAGGTACAGCCATGACCACGCTGGCGCAACAGCGCGCGGCAATGGGGCTTGATCCGCTCGGCCGTCCGCTGTCGGCGAGCGGCACCTCCACCGCGTCGAAGTCCCCGGCCCAGGTGATCCAGGACATCATCCAAAACGGCACGGCGGCAATTCCGCAGTCGATCAAAGACCTCACCAAGCAGACGACCAACACCTCGACCTCGCAAAGTCAGGTGGGCACCAATGTCCAGGATGCCTCGGACGCTACCGCCGACGCGATCAAGAGCATGGTGCAGGGTGGTGTGCCGGATTACACCGGCGACCGTGTGGCGCAGTTGTCCGGTCAGGAGAAGGACAGCGCGGACTTCATCTCCAATCTGATGAAGGGTGGGGGCGCGGGCACCGCCGCCATGCAGGGCTCCCTCAAAGATACGGACACCTCCGGCATCACCAAATCCGCCGGCCCCGTCGACACCCAGAAACTGACCGACGTCGACATTTCAAAATACATGAACCCGGCCCTGACCGCCGAGTATGACGCCATCCTCCACGGGAACGACGTCATGAACAACGCCACCCGCGCGCGCATGGCCAAGGCCGGGGCGTTCGGCGCCAACATGCAGGTGGCCCAGGCGCAGAACAACGAGAGCACTCAGCGTCAGCTTGCCCTCGCAGGGTCCGACGCCTTCAGGACCGCTCAAGGCGCGGCGCAGGGTGACGTCTCCGCCGAGAACGCCGGCAGGCAGGCGAATCGCACGGCAGCTATGGGCGCGGCTGGGCAGGCTGCGGGCATCAACCTCTCGGACAAGCAGCGCCAGCTTACCGGCGGGTCCATGATGAAC
>DATCXL010000247.1:0-7834 GCA_036565825.1 Mycobacteriales bacterium | reverse complement strand
GGCGCCGAGACCTACGTCGGGCGCCAGCACGCCACGGGTACCGTCGCTCAGTCCTCCTCGTGCAGCGCCTCCTCCACCGGGGGCTGCCTGGACTCACGCATGTGCTCGGCCAGGCCGGCCTTGCGGTGGTGCCGGTGCTGGTACACCCGCTCGGACTCACTGCGCTCGGGGGCGGGTTCCACCGTCACCGAACGCAGCACCTCGGCGAGGTTGCCGTACGTGGCCAACGGCAGCGCCGACAACGCCCGTTCGGCCTCCGGTGTCGCTCCGTGCTGGCGCGCGTGTTCGACGATCGCCTGCTTGCTCGCCGGATAGTCAATCGAGCTGAGCGCGGCCCTGACCGGGTCGGTACTGGTTAGCCTCATCGGGATCTGGGGCGGTCCCCGGACCAGCCGGGGAGATGCCCGTCCTCCTCTGCGCGATCGCAGTGCGCGTCGGTGGCGGCAGGTCGCAACCCGGCCTCAGGTGGGGTGCGGAGGCCGCTGTTCGGGTGGCACGCCTCCCCCGCGACCGCCGCCCTTGCCGCCCTTGTCCGTGCCGTGTGCATGCCCGGCCGACGGCCGGCCGGTCCGCTCCTTGGCGCTGCCCTGGTCGACCGGGGTGTGCCCGCTGCGGTCGAGTTCTGGCTTCTGTGGCTTGCCCACCTTCTTTCACCTCCGTCACGGAACGCGATGGTCGCTTGCCGTCCTACCGACGGGCTACCCCCAACCAGCCCGACCATGCCGGATCCCGACGCGTCACCCAGGGTGTTTCGCCAGGGAGGAGTGAGCGTTGCCGTCGCACGGAGGGATCGCCCTCGTCGAACTTGCTCGCGGCGCTCGCGGACCGGTCGACGTGTCCCACCAGCGGGCTCTCGACGTTGTCGATCCCCGGTTGTGGGCCGCGAAGCCTGCACCACATGGGTGCGATATCTCATACTGGCTGTGACGAAAGGGGAAACGAGGGACAGCCCGGCTCGCGTGGACACGCGACGTCGCCCTCCCTCGACACACGCAATGGATCTCGCCGAACAGACGTGGGTGATCACCGGTGCGGCCGGAACCGTCGGCCGCACCCTGCGGGCCGGACTGGCCGGCACGGTCGGGCGGCTGCGAGTGCTTGACATCGCGCCACAGGCGTCGGCTCACGACTCGGAGGAACTGCTCACGGCCGACGTGACCGACCTGACCGCGATGACCGACGCGTTCGCCGGTGCGCACGGAGTGGTCCACCTGGCCGCGATCCCCGACGAGGACGACTTCCACGACCTGGTACGGGCCAACGTGGTCGGCACCTACACCGTCTTCGAAGCGGCCCGACGGGCCGGAGTGGCCCGGGTCGTCTACGCCAGCAGCAACCGGGCCACCGGTGGATACCCCACCGCGACCACGCTCGACCCGTCGATGCCCGTTCGGCCAGACGGGTACTACGGCGTCACCAAGGTGACCGGCGAGGCGCTTGGGCGGGTGTTCGCCGACAAGTTCGGGTTGGCGGTGGCCTGCCTGCGGATCGGCAGTTTCAACGACCGTCCGGAGGACGCCCGGCAGTTGAGCACCTGGCTCAGCCCGGCCGACGCGGTGGCTGCGTTCTGGGCGGCGATGACCGCGCCGGACCTCACCTTCGCCACGTTCTACGCCGTGTCGGCCAACGGCCACCGCTGGTGGGATCTGGCCGCCGGTGAACGGCTGGGCTTCACCCCTCGGGACAACGCCGACGACCACGCCGACGGGTTGACCCCGGTGGTGCGCGACCAGCGACCGCAGGGCGGCCGGTTCGCCACCGCGCGGTTCACCCTGGACCGCCAGCGACACTGATCTGTCGGCGCGGCCAGTTTGTCGGCCCAGCCGGTCCAGGCCCGACCGGAGTGCAGCCGTGGCCCGCCCGCGTCACTCGACCTTGACCTGTCCCCGCATGCCGTAGATCTCGTGGAACGAACAGACGAAGTCATACAGGCCAGGCTTGTTCAGCACCACGGTCACCTCGCCGGTGCGGTTGGGCACAACGTCGCCGGTTCGCGCTCCCCCGTTGTCCGGGAAGATCATGTTGTGCACTTCCTGGTCGGTGCTTCGCAGGATGAACCGCACCTTGCCAGGGTGCACCCGAACCACCCCGGGATCGAAGCTGTCGTCCGCTCCGTCGACGAGTACCTGCTGAACGCCGTCGACCTGGGTGACGACCCCCGGGGTGAGCCCCGCAAAGGGCGAGTTGGTGGTGGGCACGGCCGGTCCGACGACCGGGCCCGCGGTCGTGCCCGCCGTTGGGCGCGGGGGTGTCGTTCCGACGGTCGGCACGTCTGTCGGCGCCGACGCGTCGGGCTGACCGGACGGGCCCGCGCATGCCCCGACCAGTACGGCGATCAGGGCACAGGTCACTGGCCAGCAGACCCGGGACAGGTGCATACCACTCCAAGTACAGGCGTTCTGGACGAATCAGTCCTATGACACCACGCCAGGCCGGGCCCTGTCGGCGGCTCCATCGAATTCGGTCACCACGCCCGGGTGCCAACGACTGGCAGCTCGGCCGGTGGCCGGTCAGCGTTCGGTCACACCTGACCGGTCAGGTTCTCGTCCTGGCTGGAGCGGTGCGGCAGTTCGGTGGGCACCTCGCGGATCAGGGTGCCGCGTTCGAAGTCCTCCAGCGCCTCGATGATCTCCGCGCGGGTGTTCATCACGAACGGGCCGTAACGGGCCACCGGCTCGTGGATGGGCAGTCCACCGAGCACCAGGATCTCCCAGCCGGCCCGGGCAGCCACCGGCTGCGAGTCGGCCGCGCGCAGGGTGATCGCGTCGCCGCCGGCCAGTACGGCGAGTTGACCCTCGTCGAGTGGACGGTGTTCCGGCCCGACGGTCCCCCGCCCAGCCAGTACGTAGACCATCGCGTTGAACTCCGCCGGCCACGGCAGGGCCAACCGCGCCCCGGCCGACACGGTGGCGTGCAGGTAGGTGATCGGCGTCCTGGTGTTGCCAGGTCCACGGTGGCCGTCGATCTCGCCGGCGATAACCCGCAACAGCGTGCCGCCGTCATCGCTGGACAGCAACGTCACGTCGCGCGAGCCGATGTCCTGGTACCGCGGTGGGCTCCACTTGAGCGACTTCGGCAGGTTCACCCACAACTGCACGCCGTGGAACAGTCCGCCAGCCGCGATGAAGTCCTGCGGTGGCAACTCGGAGTGGAAGACCCCGGAGCCGGCGGTCATCCACTGGGTGGCACCGTCGGCGATGAGGCCGCCGCCACCGGTGGAGTCCTGGTGTTCCATCGCGCCGTCGATGATGTAGGTGACCGTCTCGAACCCGCGGTGCGGGTGCCAGGGTGCGCCCTTGGCCTCCCCGGGTGCGTACTCCACCGCACCGAGGTGGTCCAGCAACAGGAACGGGTCGGCCAGCGACAGGTCCATGCCAGGGAACGGCCGGCGGACCACGAAGCCCTCGCCCTCGAGCTGGCGGTGTGCGGTGATCACCTTGGTGACCGGCCGCCACCGGGTGGTGGTTTCCGGCAGCTGTCGGATGCGGGGCAGCGACAGGGTGTCGGCGGTTACGGCAGGCATGGGGTCCTCCAGTTGGCTGCGGGCGCCCGACCAGGACGTCCCACCGGGAGAACCTTAGTTGACTACTCAACTATTCCGCCAGGGATCTGTACCCGCACGCACCACCCCGCCGCCGCACGCAAGCAGCAGGTTCTGACCAGGGTTTCCGGGTTGACCGGGTACCGCGGTTCAGAACCGGTGGCTCTCCGAGTGCAGGCCCAGCGCCTCGCTGACCTCACGAAGGTTGGCGTACCGACGCCCAGCCGGCAGACCCCGTACCAGCTCGACAAGGGGTCCGGGGGCATTCACCTTGGCCAACCGGCGCAGCAAGGCGTCCCGGTCGGCCGGATACACATCCCGGCCGAGCCGTTTGGCCAGGTCACTACGCACGGTCAGATCCCGCTGGGTCATCCCCGGCGGCGGGCCGCCGGACAGTTCGGTGTTGGGCGCCATGTCCACGTCGGGCTGGTCGTCGCCGGGCGGCTCCTGCTCCCGCCACTCCTCGGTGTGGGACTCGTGTGACCCCTCGGTCAGGGCGCTCAGTTCGCGGGCGAGTTCCTCGTCCCGCAACGGACCGTGCTTGTCGCTGCCTCGCTGCATCCCCATGGCGGTACCTCCCTCTGCCGCCTCAGGGCAGCTCGTCCTCTTCCAACTCGTGAACCGCCGCCTCTTCGGCGCTGGCCGCTCCACCGTCGATGCCGACGTCGTGGCCGACGAGGTCGGCTTCGGTGTCCGGGTGGACACCCTCGTCGTCGGCCACCAGCCGCCCCGACCTCGGGTCGGGGACGTCGTCTTCGTGCTCATCGGCCACATCTGGTTCCTCCCGGGCCAGTCGCTCATCCAGCGAGTCACCCTCGCGCTGCCCTGCCGCGGTGGTGTCCCGTTCGTCCAACGCGAACGGGCGGTCCGGTGGGACATACCCGGAGTCCAGCGGATCGGACCTCGGGTCACCCTCCAGGGTGTCCTCGCCCGGGAGTTGCACCGACCGTCCCAACAACGGCGACTCCGGCTGTAGTGGTTCTTCGTCCCTGGCCACGGTTCACCCCTCTCTACCGGCTGCCGGTGTGTTCGTGCGGTGCCGGGTACCGCCTGCGCTGGCTGAGTCGCACCGAGACCACCACGACGTTCAACGCGGTGATGCCGACCAGCACCCCGAACAGCACCGCCCAGCTCAGACGCCTGGTCACCACGGTGGCCATCAGGAGTCCGGCCACGCTGGCCAACAGCCCGAACACGGCCAGTCCCAGCCGCAGCCTGAGCGCACTTCGCACCGGCCCGAGGTTGCGGTCCTGCCGCAGGTCGTGACGGACCGGACCGCCGGGAGTCGGACGTTGTGGACGACCCATCTCCGGGCCTTTCCCGCCGGTGCCCGACCCAAACCGCGAGCCGCCCCCGGCCACGACACCCCGCTGCCCGAACCGACAGTCACGCCCGGACACGGTCAGGCAGGCCCGGATCCGCTCCCGGGCTCACCGCCGGTGCCGGTTTGCCCGGCAACCGGATGGGTAGATGCACGACCGCCGGACACGACGGGGAGGCCCACATGATCAAGAAGATGCACGACATCGGCATTTCGAGTGACGCCGCCTACATGGCCAGTTTCACCTCCATCGGGGTGGCGATCGCGTCCTGGGTGTCGTCGAGGAAGCTGGAGAACACCGCGCGCGCGGACCGCTGGGGAATCTTCGTGGGGTTGTGGGCACCGACCTTCATGTCACTGGGCAACGCCCTGCGAATGGAAGAGGAGCACGAGGCCATGCAGTTGGGGTCCCGCGCCCGGGCGATGGCCGAGAAGGCCCCCGAGAAGATCTCCGAGAAGGCCGGTTCGGCACGTAGCTGACCCGGGCGGCCGCAGGCCCTCCGGCCCCATCTACCGGTAACGAGGATCGTGTCGGGCGCACGCGCCGACCCGCGGTGACCACGGAGGCGACCCCTTTCGCGAGGCGGTCCGCCCCTGGTACCGACCCGCCCCACCGCGCGGTCCCGGGTGCGCCCGGCACCCTGTTCCGTCAGGTCGGTCAGACGGTCATCCCTGCGGGTCCACAACGGGCCGGGTCTTCCGGTGTCCGGGCCGTTCCGGCAGTCTGGTGCGGTCCGCGCACCGAAGCCGCCGATGGTGGGTCCGGTGCGGTCGCATCCGGGCGGGAGGCATGTGGTGGGGCGGTTAGAGGTTGAGGTGGAGCCGGGCGCGGTCGGGTTCGACCAGCGACGGCTGGACCGGATCGACCAGCACTTCAGACGCTACGTGGACGACGGGAGGCTTCCCGGTTGGCTGGTAATGGTCAGCCGGGCCGGCCAGGTGGCGCACCTGTCAACCTACGGCGAGCGTGACGTCGAGGCCGGTCTGCCGGTGGAGACCGACACCCTCTTTCGTATCTACTCGATGACCAAACCGATCACCTCGGTGGCGGCCATGATGCTGCATGAGCAGGGCGCCTTCGAGCTGCGCGACCCGGTCAGTCGGTTCATTCCCGCGTTCGCCGACCTGCGGGTCTACCGGGGCGGCCCGACGTTACGGCCGGTCACCGAACCGGCAACCGAACCGGTGCGGATCTGGCACCTGCTCACCCACACCTCCGGACTCACCTACGGCTTCCACCACACCGACCCGGTCGACGCGATGTACCGCGCGGCCGGTTTCGAGTGGAGTACTCCCAGGGGCATGGACCTGGCCGCCTGCTGTGACCGGTGGGCGAGCCTGCCGTTGCTGTTCCAACCGGGCAGCGAGTGGGCCTACTCGGTTGCCACCGACGTGCTGGGCCGGGTCGTCGAGGTCGCGTCAGGACAGCCCCTGGACCAGGTGTTCGCCGAACGGATCTTCGCGCCACTGGGCATGACCGACACCGCCTTCAACGTGACCGACACCGACGTCGGACGGTTGGCCGCACTGTACGCGGCGGTGCCCGGCGGCGGCTTCACCCGCTACGACGCGATGGGCCGCGGTGCGCTGAGTCAACCGGACTGTCTGTCCGGCGGTGGCGGGCTGGTGTCCACCGCCGGGGACTACCACCGGTTCACCCAGATGCTCGCGCGCGGGGGAGAACTGGATGGTCAGCGCCTGCTGGGTAGCCGGACCCTGGCGTACATGACCGCCAACCACATTCCCGGCGGCGCCGACCTACACACCTTCGGCCGCCCGTTGTTCGCCGAGACCCCCTTCCACGGCGTCGGGTTCGGGCTGGGCTTTTCGGTACTGCTCGATCCGGTCGCGGCCAGGACGCCCGGCAGCACCGGCGAGTACGGGTGGGGTGGCGCGGCGAGCACCGCGTTCTGGGTGGATCCGGTCGAACGGATCACCGTGGTGTTCATGACCCAACTCCTACCGTCGAGCACACACCCGATCCGTTCCCAGCTACGGCAACTGGTCTATCAGGCACTGGTGGACTGACCACGACACCGGGATGCTCCGAGGCGGTCGGAGGCCGCCTCGATGACCGGCACCGCGACGGGCACCGGGACCGAGACCGCCGTGACAGGGGCCGTGACAGGTGGAGAATTCCGCACTGCCTGTGTCGAAACCCATACGGCCCGACCCTGTTGTTCGAACGCGCCAGGACGGGACAATCACCAGAGATCACCCGCGGGCCGAACATGGGGACACCCGCCCTGTTGATGAGGAGTCTGTATGGCTGAGGCTGTGATCGTGGCGACGGCGCGCTCACCGATCGGGCGGGCGGTCAAGGGGTCGTTGCGCGAGTTACGGGCAGACGACCTGGCCGCCACGATCGTGCGCGCCGCCCTGGACAAGGTCCCCCAACTGGATCCGGCCGAGATCGGTGACCTGATGATGGGCTGCGGCCAGCCCGGTGGTGAGCAGGGCTTCAACCTGGCCAGGGTGGTGGCCGTGCTGCTCGGTTACGACAGGCTGCCGGGTACCACCGTGAACCGCTACTGCGCATCCTCGCTGCAGACCACCAGGATGGCCTTCCACGCCATCAGGGCGGGCGAGGGGGACGCGTTCGTCTCGGCCGGAGTTGAGTGCGTGTCCCGGTACCCGAAGGGCAACAGCGACTTCTGGCCGGACACCATGAACCCGGTCTTCGACGAAGCCAGGCAACGCACGGAACGGGCGGAGGCCGGTGCCTCGGAGTGGCAGGACCCGCGCGAGGACGGTGCGCTGCCCAACATCTACCTGGCCATGGGTCAGACAGCGGAGAATCTGGCACTGTCCCGGGGGGTGACCCGCGCGGAGATGGACGAGTTCGGGGTTCGGTCGCAGAACCTCGCCGAGGCCGCCATCGCGGCCGGCTTCTGGTCCCGGGAGATCACCCCGGTGACCACCCCGGACGGCACCGTGGTCAGCACCGACGACGGTCCCCGACCAGGGGTGAC
>DATCXL010000242.1:0-3792 GCA_036565825.1 Mycobacteriales bacterium | reverse complement strand
CAGCCACCGGGCCTGAACGACGAACTGCACAACGTCGACAACACACGACCGAACGGAGAATTGTCCCGTGCAGGCTCACCGAATCGGCGTCATCGGGGGTACCGGCCCGCAGGGTCGGGGACTGGGCTACCGGTTCGCCCTGGCTGGCCACCAGGTCGTTCTGGGCTCACGCTCTGCGGAACGGGCCGCCCAGACCGCCGAAGAACTCACCAGGGCACTGGACGGTCGGGCGGTGGTGGGTTCGGCCAACAACACCGAGGCCGCCCAGACCGGTGACGTGGTGCTGCTGGCCGTCCCCTACGACGGGCACCGCGAGCTGGTGGAGTCACTGCGCCCGGCGTTGGCCGGCAAGGTGGTGATCAGCTGCGTCAACCCGCTGGGATTCGACCGGTCCGGACCACACGGACTGGATGTGCCCGAGGGCAGCGCGGCCGAACAGGCCGCCGGGCTGCTGCCGGACTCCCACGTCGTGGCGGCGTTCCACCACGTCGCCGCGGCGCACCTGATGGAGCCGGCGACCGGCCACCACGAGGACGTGTTGGTGTGTGGCGACGACCCACAGGCCAAGGCCGTCGTGATCGACCTGGCCGAGGCAGTTGCCGGCCGGCCTGGTGTCGACGCCGGGCCGCTGCGGGTGGCCCGGTACCTCGAACCGTTCACGTCGGTGTTGATCAGGATCAACAAGCGGTATCGGACCCAGGCTGGCATCCTGGTCACCGGCCTGCCCGAGCGCTGAACCGGGAGCGGGCGACCGGCCAGCCGTCCGGAGTGTCAGGTGGGGTGTCAGGCGCGTAGGTCGACGACGACCTTGACGTCCTCGGAGCCCTTGCGCAGCGCGTCGGCGAAGTCGCCCATCGGCACCCGGCGGGTGATGCACCGGTCCAGCCAGTCCGGGTCGGCCTTGACCAGTGCGTCGGCTGCCTGCTCGTAGTTGCGCCGTGCGGCGTTGACCGACCCCAGCAGCACGGTGTTCTCCAGCACCATCTGCTTGTTGATCTCGTCCAGTCCGATCGACACGGTGCGGGTGCCCGAGGAGATTCCGGTCAGGCAGATCACCGCGTTGGGGGCGACCACGTTGGTCAGTTCGAAGACCAGCGGGCCGTAGCCGGTGCACTCGATGACCACGTCGGGCTCCACTCCGATCGAGGCAATCTCGCCGGTGTGGAAGGTGGCGCCCAGGTCGGCGACCAGTCCCACCTTGGGTCCGGCGGCGCTGATGTCCAACACGTGCGTCTCGAATCCACGTTGGACGCTCAGCATGGCGGCGAGCAGTCCGATCGGACCGGCGCCGGTGACCAGAGCCGTCCTGGGCCGCCAGGACGAACGGCCGAAGACCCGCTCGGTCTGCTCCCAGGCCTTGGCCACCACCGACGTCGGTTCCAGCAGCACCCCGCGGTCACCCAGCCGTGGGTCGACCCGGACCGCGTACTCCGGTTCGATCCGCCAGCGCTGGGCGGCGTACCCGTCGCGCTGCTTGATGCCCCGCTCGGTGTACTGACCATTGCGGCAGAAGTCCCACTCGCCGTGCGCGCAGGGCTCACACGGCACCGGGTCGGGGCGGCGGACGATCCCCACCACCAGGTCGCCGGCGGCAAAACCGCTGCCCTCCGGCGCCTGGAGCACCGTGCCGAGCGACTCATGACCGATGACCAACCGGTCCCGGCCGGCCGGCGCCCATCCGTAACCGCGTTCGACAATGTCGACATCGGTGCCGCAGATCCCGATCAGGCGCCCCTCGACCAGCAGCGCACCCTCCTCCGGCGCGGGTTCGTCTATCTCACTGACCCGCACCCGCTCTGGTTCGCCGGGTACCACCGTGATCGCCTTCAAAGCCGTCACCTCCGTTGGAGTGGTGTGTGGCACGACGGCCCCGTTCGGCGGCGAGCAACGAACGGAGTCCCGATCGAGCCTTCGCATACAGGGACCAGACCGTAACCACACCGGCGTCCAACGGTCCAGCCTGCACCTCCGGCGCCTACAGGTGACCGACTCTGCCCGACAAACCGGGTAACCAGGACGGCACAATCGTGACTATGCTGCCCGAAGCACTCCCGAAGTGCTGGTGACGGCTACTTCTCCGTGAATGACGCCGTGGCCGATCTGTTGTCGGGGGTGGACAGCTTCACGGGTGCGCCCGAAGTGCAGGAGACGGTTACTTCCCACTTCAGATGGGGTGACGCGGGTTCGAATCCCGCCGGCAGCATCCGCTGCCGTAGCTCAGCGACCGAGAGCGCCTGTGTACCGCCTCCGACCTGTTTCGGGCGCCTCCGTGGAGTTGTTCTCCCCTCCGGTCTGGGAGGTCGAGATGGCCAGGTTTAACACCGGCGGTTCCAGACCCGCTGCCACCGGCCCGGTCCGATCCGAGGCGAACCCGTCCGGGCGCACCGGTGAGGGTGCACCTGGCTATGCCAGGGACGCCAGGTCAGAGCTTTTTCTGCTGGCGGTCTCCAACATGGTGGGTGAGGACACCTTCTACGAGCAGGCGGGTGAACGCGACGAGCGGTTCCGCGGGCTCGTACACCAGGTCGCTGTCGAAGACCCGGGTGGACTCTGGAGTTCCTACGTTGGCTGCGTGGTGAGGCGAATATGCGCAGCGCGCCGCTGGTGGCCGCTGCCGAGGCGGTCAGGGCCAGGCTCGACGCTCAGATCCGACCGGACAACCCGCACAACAAGATCACCAATCGATCGTTGGTCAGCGCGGTGCTCCAACGCGCCGACGAACCCGGCGAGATGATCGCCTACTGGCTGTCCCGTCACGGTCGAAGGATCCCCATCTCGGTCAAGCGTGGCATCACCGACGCGATCATCCGCCTGTACACCGAGCGGGCGCTGCTGAAGTACGACACCGCCGAGCACCCCGTGCGGTTCGGCGACGTCGTCGATCTGGTGCAGCCGGCCACCCACGTGCCGGCCATCCGGGGCACCTGGCGGTACGACCTCTATGGCCACGCCATCGACCGCCGGCACGGCCGCGACAGGGCCATCCCCGAACCGCTGACAACGCTGCACAGCAGGGCCGCGCTGATGGCCGTCCCGGTCGAACAGCGCCGCGACCTGCTCGGCCAGCCCGGGACGGCCGACATGTTGCGTACGGCGGGAGTTACGTGGGAGGCACTTGCTGGCTGGTTGCAGGGTCCGTTGGACGCGACAGCGCGGTCGGCGGTGATCCCGTCGATGGGCCTGTTCGGACTGGTGCGGAATCTGCGGAACCTCGACGAGGCCGGCGTTCCTGACCAGGTCGCGGAGACCGTGGCCGCCCGACTGGCCGACCCGGTACTGATCGCCCGGTCCCGCATGTTCCCGTTCCGGTTCTGGGCGGTCTACAAGAACACCGCGTCGCTGCGGTGGGCACAGGCACTGGAGCAGGCACTGGTCGCCAGTCTGGCGAATGTGCCGACCCTGCCCGGGCGGACGCTCGTGTTGGTGGACAGGTCACCGTCGATGTTCCCAGGCCACGGCTTTTCCGCGCCGAACCGGTCGGACATCTCCCTGGCCGAGCGGGCCGCGGTGTTCGGCGCCGCGGTCGCACTGCGGGCCGAGCAGGCCACGCTGGTGGAGTATGGCTTCACCAGTCGGCCGGTCAGCTTTCGCAGGGGGTAGGAACTGCTGCCGGTTTAGTGTGCATGAGTGTGCATGATGTGACTCTAGTTTGCTATGGTGTTCGGGTGAATCTGACTGAGTGGGCGCGAGCGCAGGGGGTCAGCCCCCACACGGCGTATCGCTGGTTTCGGAACGGGACGCTTCCCGTGCCCGCTCAGCGTGTCGGGCCGCGCACGATCCTGGTGAACGTTG
>DATCXL010000241.1:0-2819 GCA_036565825.1 Mycobacteriales bacterium | reverse complement strand
GGGCGCGCGGCCGCGTCGCACCCGGTCCGGTCGGCCGCCGAGTGGACCACCGAGGCGACCACCTCCGCGGCGGCCTCGGTGGTGTTGGCCGTGCTGGTGGCGCTGGTCGCGGTCGCCACCACGACCGACCGGGTACCCCGGGCGACCCTGCGCGCGGCCGGGCGGCTGCGTCCACCGATGTTGGCGCTGCGCCACCTGCACAGTGGTCACGTCGGTGACTACGTGGCCTGGTTGGCGGCCGGACTGGTGCTGCTGGCAACCCTGGTCGGACTCTGAGACGAGATGTTCGATCGCCGGGCCCGCCGGCCACCGGCGTACGCTTCGACCTCGTGCCGGCAGGACAACAGAACGCCAACCGGCGGCCGAGCAGGACCCGTCGGCCGCTGGTGCGCTGGGCCAGGGCGGTGACCGCGGCACTGCTCCTGGGCGGACTGCTACTGGTGGTCCGGGACGAGGTGCGACTTGACCTGCGCCATGACACCGCGCAGGCCACCGTGGTCGACACCTTCATCCAGTACCGCGGGCCGGACGGGGCGGTGGTCCGGATCCCGGTCGGTGGCCAGACGGTCGACGCGCGGGTCGAGCAACCCTGGTTCGGCGACATGCCGCGCACCGGCCAGACGATCGCGGTCGAGTACGACCCGAAGAACCCGTCCCGGGCCCGGCGGGCCGGCACCCACGACCTGGTCGCGGTGGGCGTACCGGTGCTGCTGGCCGGCGTGCTGGGACTGACCGGGTGGCGACGCTGGCGCGGCTCCGGCCCGAGCCGCCCGAAGCGCTGAGCCCGCCCGCGGAGGTACGAAGCGTCAGTCGGCCCGGAACTGGTGCACCACCACGATCGGCCCGACCAGGTTCTCGTTGAGTTCGGGCAGGTCGGCGGCCGGGATCCGGTACTCGCGCACCACGGCACCGACCTGGTGCACCTGGTACCGGTCGAGGAAGCTTCTCCACACGTCGAAGCGGGTCACGTAGCCGACCCCGGAGAACGGCGCGTTGCAGTCACGGGCCAGCCCGATGGCGTACTGCTCGTCGAGCACCGGGTAGAAGACCGGTTGTTCGGGCAGCCGTGGCGGCCAGGCGAGCCAGCCAGAGGCCCGCACCAGGTCTAACTCCTGTGGCCCGGTGGGCCGCCAGAGGGTGACCGTCCCGTCAACCATGTCCTGACTCTCCACTGCTGGTGACGCCACCATTACGGGTGAGACACACTCGCGAAATAACGTACAATTAGTGCATCGCCTATAACTGAAAGTGACGGATACGTTACCGAAGAGTTTGACGACTTCCCCGGATCGGGTACTGATCGGTCGGGGCCTCGCTCATACAGCGGCGAGTCTGGCGCCGCTGCCTGCTGGCGAGGCCCCATCCCTGTTCCGGATGCCGCCGGCGGCGTTCGGCCGATCAGGCCCGTTTGGCCCGTAGCGCGAGCGTGTAGAGCAACCCCACCAGCGAGCCACAGTCGGTGATCTCCCCCTGCTGTACCAGGTCGGGCACGGTGGCCAGCGGTATCCAGTCAGCCCGCGGCGGCGGCTGCTCGTCGATGCCCACGTAGTCGGCGCCCTCGGCCAGGAACAGTTCGTGTGGTTGGTCCACCAGATCCGCCGAGGACGAACAGGTCATCAACCGCAGCATCGGGCTGGCCGGCCGCCATCCGGTGTCGGCCAGCACGGCTCGGACCGCGGTGACCGCGGGCTGCTCGTACGGCTCGACATCACTGGCGGGCAGCTCCCACCCGAACGTGTCGGACAACAACCGGTGCCGCCAGCGCAGCAGCACCCGTTCCTGCTCGTCGATGACCACGCCCATCGCCACCCTGGGCAGCCGAACCACCACCTGTTCGGTACGTGCCCCGTCTGGCGGCTCGACGTCGAGCACGTCCAGGCGGACCCGGCCATTCTCGAACACCGATCTGCCGCCGAGCACCCGGGAGCGCGGCGTGCCATCACCCGCCTGCGCCTCCCGCATGCCGGGAGCTTACGGCGCACACCCGGATGGGGAGGGCCAATGTCTGGCAAAGGCCCAGGGTAATGATCACATCGAGCGGCGTGCCATCGCTGGCGGGTGATCCAGCTCACGGCTTGGTCAGGACAGCCACCCGGGCGGTTCGTCCGGTTCGACGTTGAGTCGGTCAAAGCCGTCGAGTGTGTCCGGCACGCAGAAACCGTCCCGCCGCCACAGCGGCACCCCGATTCGCACGATCGGGGCCACCGCGTCGTAGACGCCGTCGTCGCGCACGTTCGCGACGTGCACCTCGCAGCACTCGTCCGAGGCGGCGTTGACCGCCCGCACCACGGTCTGGGCCAGGTTCTCGGTGTGCGTGTCCCCGTCGGTCAACACCAGCAGGATGCGCCAGGTCCGGCCCTGCGGTTCGTCCAGTCGACGGAACACGCGGAACACCTCCACGACCTCGGGTGTGTCCAGCAGCGCCACCACGACCGCACAGTCGGTCCGATCCGGCAGGGTGGGCCCGGAAAGGTCGGTGAACCGGTCCTCCGGGCCAACCTCGTACGCCTCGTCCACCTGGTGGCCGGCGGCGATTCCCGCCACCGCGCGGATGTCGTCGTGGTCGAGCTGACACTGCACCTGGCCGCCCGCGTTCAGCCACACGTCCACGTCGGCCGGCCAGCATTCGAACAGCGCCGCCGCCGGCACCTCGGACCAGGACAGGTGGTGTTGGTGTTGGTGTTGGTCCGGGGCGATCTCGTGTGCGGCCACCAGTTGTTGGTAGGACGTGTAGACCAGCGCGTGCCGACCACCCGAGTCGGCCTGGCAGGCCACCCGCAGCGTGCCGCGCCCGGCCTCGGCCACGGCCGGGTCGGCGG
>DATCXL010000232.1:0-3585 GCA_036565825.1 Mycobacteriales bacterium | reverse complement strand
TGCCGGCACGGTGGCGTGGGACCTGGCCACGGCCGACACGATCGGGACCGTGGTGACGGTCAGCGACATCACCGCCATGACGATCCTGCGCAGCTTCATGAGCCTCCCGTTTCCTCCGGTACGAGCGCACCGACACACCCGCCGTACGGGTTGCATCGGCGCGCCGAGCGGAAGACTGAAGGAAAGGTGCTGGACTTTTTTTCCGCGCACCACGGTCGGGCAGGGTTTACCTATCAAAAGGAACAATCAGGGTCACGGACTGAGCCCCTGGATCACGCGCATCTTCACGGCGATATCGGTGGGAACGTTGGTCCCTGTCCTTCATTGTCGATTAGTGCCTGCGCTGTTCGTCCAATCACGGGGGGTTACCGGGGTTCGCGCCAGCAATCCCTACCAGACGCCGAACCGATCGATGCTGGTTGGGTCCGCCCCGGTCGCCGCGGTCTCGGCACTGTCCATGCCCCTGCTGGCCACCGGGATCGCCACGCCCGGACGCCGCCGGGACCTCGGGGCCGGGCCGCCCGTTGACAGAGATCCGCTGCCGCACGGGTCTGTGTACTGTCCGATCCAGATCCGACGGGCCGACTGGTTCTTTCATCGGCACCCGCTTAACCCGCTGGCAGTACCGGATCGTCCGCCACCCGGGGTAGGTGGGTCGCATGGGTCAGAAGCATGCGCCGCAGACTACTGCCGGGTAGACTTGTGGATCCACCTCATAGGTTTGAGGTTCGGTACGGCAGGCCACCGAAGACCACCGACAGCGCCGACACACCTCACCAACACCACGGATCATCGGGGGTCTGACCAGTACGAAAGGGGAGCATCATATTGTTACGAAGTCCGTGGCCAAGCGGGTTAGCCGCAGTGTTTACCTTGGCGGGCATGCTGGTCATCGCGGGCCCGGCGTCGGCCCAACCAACGGCACCACGGTTGGCCTCGACACAGACAACGGCGTCGGTGTCCCCAGCCGACGTCTCGCCTCCGACGGGCAGCGTGCTCGAACCCGGAGAGTTCTACACCGACAGCCAACTCGGGTCGACCGGTGGATGGCGGGTCGTCGGTCAGGGTGACGGGCAGACGACCACCTGGACGATCGACTTCGACGAGAACGCGGCGCGTGCGTGCGGTGGCGGCCGATCAGTTTCCATGATCGGAATAATCCGACGAGATGGTCAGGGGCCGTTCGGAGGCCACGTGCTCGCCGCACGGCTGTACGACTTCGACAACACCAAAGGGTACTTTCCCTTCATGAACCTCAGCGGCTTCGAGCTGCTGACCTGCTTCCGTATGGTGAATCCGAATCTCCCCGACGGTACCGCATTCATCATCACCACCGATCGCGTGGAGCAGTTCTGGCCGGCGGGAACAGGAGCCGCCGACGGACACTTCGACCTGGTCACCAACAGCAACGGGCTCGGCTACATGGTGGGTGAGTATCTGCCTGGCAAGGGTTGGCTTCCGCCCGCACCGATCGGTGGCCAGGGATTCGAGCCATCGGTACTGCGACTGCCCAACGGTGGTTTGCGCATCTTTGTCGAAGGGCAGTCCGTTCCTACGCTGTACACCGCGGACATCAGCGCGGACCGGCACTTCCTGGGCTGGCACAAGGTCGGCGGCGGTCTGGCAAGCAGCCCGTATCCGATCCTGATGCCCGACGGGCAGGTGTCGGTATTCGTCATCGGCACCAACGGTCTGCTGTACCAGGGGCTCTTCGCCGCAGACGGGCGGTTCCGCGACTGGGTACGCATAGGTGCACCTGAGGACGAGCGGCTCGTCGGGGAGCCAACAGCGGCGAGCACCGGAGGTGGCAATGTCACCATTGCCGTGACCGACGACGACGCCGAAATCCACACCCGTGACTACGTGCGTGGGCACGGTTGGGGACCATGGACGCGCCTGCCTGGCAGCACCTCTTTCGCCCAGGAGGGGCTCGCTGCGGTGTCGCCGGGTGGCGGGGTGGTCGACCTGTACTGGAAGGGTACGACGACCGAGACGTTCACCCACGTGCTGACCAAGCGGAAGAGCAAGGGAAAGTGGGGCGGAACCACCGATCTGGGGGGCCGGGTCGGTTACCTGTTCGCGAGCTATCGGGCCGGCCGTACAGATCTGTGGGCACAGACCACTTCACCTACCACTCAGTCCATGTGGCAGCGCACCAACGTCTTGGGCACGTGGAGAAGTTGGCACAGGCTCCCCTACCCTGACTGAAGCTGATCTCACCTCGGCTTCGCGGCGGGTTGGACGGCTGCCCCCTGCAACCCGCCGCGGGCAGGGAGCGAACAAGCTCTCCGAAGGCGAGAGTCCCGGTCAGAGCTGGTATACCGCTTCTGGCCGGGACTCTCGGCGGCCCGCAGGATGCTGGCCACAATGGCTCGACTCGGCGACCTGGTGCTCGGCGTCGCCAGCCATCTCCGCCGCTGGCCCACGCCGCGGCGGCGGTATGCCCCACCCTCCTGAACTCCCTCACGGTCACGGTCCTCGTCCTGGCCGCGCCCTGACAGCAGCCCAGGGCCGGCAAGCGGCTCCCTCGGACTACTCGTCCAGCAGTGTGCTCAGGTAGGCGTCCGGGCGTGCCAGGAATCGTCGCCAGTGGTCGACCAGAGCGAGGTTCGACCAGGCAACCTCGGTCAGCCCGTCCTCACCCAGTTCGAGAATCCGCGCGCCAGGTAGAGCGGTGAGCACCGGCGAGTGGGTGGCACAGACGACCTGTCCGCCGGCCGCAACGAGCCCGGCCAAGAGACCAACGAGCCGGAGACATGCGGTGAACGACAGCGCCGCCTCGGGCTCGTCCATCAGATACAGGCCGGGTTCACGGTGGAACATGGCGTCGAGGATGGTCACGAACCCTTCGCCGTGAGACATCGCGCTGATGTCAGCTTGCCAGTAGCCAGGCAGGCCGGTGACGGCTTCGGCAAGACCGAAAGCAGTCTCCGCACGGAGGAAGTAGCCGCGCTTCTTGGTACGCGGCCCGGTGGCCATCGTCGACCCGGTGGTCGTGTAATCGAGCCGCAGCGCCTCACCCAGGGCGGTCTTGGCTCGCAGGTTGCCGTACTTCCGTCCGGCTCTGCCGCCACGGGCATCCAACCCGTAGGACTCGGCGACCGCCTCAAGGATTGTGGACTTGCCCGACCCGTTCTCCCCGACGAGGAAGGTCACAGGCGCCAGGTCAAGCCCGTCGGCCGCGAGCTGGATGACGGCCGGCATGTCCCACGGCCACCTACCGGGCCGCACCATGTCCGGCCGGCACGTCACCCGTTCGACAATCACCGCCCGATCCTCCCATCAGCCGAAGTCGTGCCAGCAATTTCCGCTCGCCGCGTGTGCCACCAGGGACGTCCTCCACAGTCGGGGCCGGGTTGTCTGGTCCGCCGTGGGCCGCCAGGGACTCGAACCCTGAACCCGATGATTGAAAGGTGCCTGCTCTGCCAGTTGAGCTAACGGCCCGTGGTGCCGGGCGCCACGCAATCCGGGGGCGTGGGTGGGCGTGGCGCCCGGCGGCAGGCCCTGGCCAGGTGACTGTCTGGCCGGGCGGGGTTGGTGGCCGGTGTGGTGCCTTCCCACACCGCACCGGCCGTCTGGGGTCCG
>DATCXL010000231.1:0-3474 GCA_036565825.1 Mycobacteriales bacterium | reverse complement strand
CTCACCCGGACCAACGGACGGTTCTGTTGGACCAGCCCGACCGGACGGCACTACACCACCAACCCAGAAAACCACAACCCACCCTGAATCGCATGACCGCAGCCAGGGGCGCCACGGCCATAACACTCCTGTCCTGGGTCGGAAGTTCGTTGCTGGATGCCGGGATCCAGGTCGATGCGGTTCAGGTTCGATGGACCGGAGGCTCACACTGGCTGCTCGCGCCTGATTCCCCGCTACGCGTAGCGATCTACCGAAGCGTCCGGTAGGTCTGTGTTCCCGAGGGGCGGCCAGGGTCGAATAGGACGTCCCGGCCACCCTCGTTTGCGGGTCCGCTGTGGTAATTCGGCTGGGTCAGGCGTCGAGGATGAGGGTGACCGGGCCGTCGTTGACCAGGGACACGTGCATGTGCGCGCCGAAGACGCCGGTGGCCACAGGTGTTCCCAGGGCCCGCAGTTCGGCGGCGAACGCGTCGACCAGCGGTTCGGCGACCGGGCCGGGCGCCGCCGCGATCCAGGACGGCCGCCGACCCTTACGGGTGTCCGCGTAGAGGGTGAACTGGCTGACCACCAGGACCTGCGCGCCGGTGTCCCCGACGGACCGTTCGCCGTCCAGGATGCGCAGGCCGTGCACCTTGCGCGCCAGTGTCCGGGCCTGCTCCACGCTGTCGCCGTGGGTCACCCCGACCAGCGCCAGCAGGCCGGCCCCGATCTGGCCCACCACCTCGCCGTCGACGCTCACGCTGGCAGAGGACACCCGTTGCAGGACCGTTCGCACTGTTGCGTCACCCTCCCGACCGGGCCCGGCCACATCCGGGCGGCGGCCATGATCGCAGCCGGCCGGCCGATGCTGTCGCCGGGGCGTGCCGTCGGGCCGGTCAGGTGGGCAGCAGGAAACCGCGCTCGACCAGGTGGCGCACCACCGGCAGCGCGGTCTCGACCAGTTCCTCGGGCGGGTAGCCGTAGGCCGCGGCGAGCAGGGCGAACTGGTCGCGTAGGCGCACCTGCCCGTCGCAGCCGGCCACCAGGGACGCGGCGAGTTGGTCGACCTCACCCTGCCAACGCATGCCACCGGTCAGGTGCAGGCGCTGCACGTCGACCCGCCAGCCCTGGTCCGGTGAGGCGACCTGTTCGAGCACCACATCCGGTGCGGCCCGCAGTTGGGCGTCGAGCAGGTCCGGCATCGCGCGCAGCCGTTCCTGCCGGTCGAACCAGTCCGCGATCGGCCCGGCCACCGGCTGGTTCACCTGCTGGCGGACCTCCTCGACCCGGACCACCGGGTCGGCGGCACCGGTGGCCCGCATGGTGACCAGACCGAACCCGACCGCCTCCACCTCGCGCGCGCACAGCCAGTCCAGCCAGTCGGCGTACCGCCGCTCGTAGTCGGGCAGGGTGTCCTCCTGGCTGTCCCGCAGCCACATCCCGGCGTAGGCGGCCGGGTCCTGCACCTCCCGCTGCCACACCCACGCGTCGCAGCCGGTGCCCTCGAACCAGGACGCGACCTGCTCCTGCCAGGGCACCCCGCGTCGGTGCGTCCAGTTCGCCAAGAGTTGGCACCAGCCGCCCGGCGCCAGCATTGCCGGGGCCTGCCTGATGATCCGCTGGCACAGGTCGTTGCCCTCCGCCCGGGCGCTGCGGTACGCGTAGTCGTCGCCCGGTCCCATCACGAACGGCGGATTGGACACGATCAGGTCGAACCTGCGTCCACGCACCGGCTCGAACAGGCTGCCGCGGAGGAGTTCCACCTCCACCCCGTTCAGCCTGGCGGTCAGGTCGGCGAGTTCCAGGGCGCGCGGGTTCACGTCGGTGCCGGCGACCCTGGCGGCGTGCTGGCGAAGGTGCAGCGACTGCACCCCCGAGCCGACCCCGAGGTCCAGGGCGGTGCCCTCTGGCACCGGCACCGTGGCCTGCGCGAGGGTCACCGAGGCCCCACCGACGCCCAGTACGTGGTCGCAGGGCAGCGGCCCGGGCCGCCACTGCGCGCCGACGTCGGAGACGACCCACCAGTCGTGGTACGGCCGAAGGTCCAGGGCGGCGCGCAGCCCGTGGCCATGCGGTTCCACCAGGTTGGCGGCATAACAGACGTCCAGCGGCAGTGCGGCGGCCACCGCCGACTCCGGCTCGTCGGTCCCGGTCAGGAACAGTCGCACCAGGGTTTCCAGGGGCGAACCGCCGTTGGTGGCGCGCAGTGCCGGTACCCGCTCGCCACGGGCCAGCGCCGCGTGCGCGACCGGTCCGAGCAGCTCGTCGACGGTGTCCACGTCGTAGGACGCGGCGCGCAGCGAGTCACGTAGCCGAGCCACCTCCGAGTCGGTGAGCCTGTTCACGCGGCGAGCCTCCTGATCGCGGTGGCGACCTCGTCGGGCCGCTGCAACGGCAGCTCGTGGCCCGCGCCGGCGACCCGGCGCAGAGTGGCACCGGGGATCGCGCCCACCAGCCGTTCCGGGCACCGCCTGGGGATGGTCGAGTCGCGGGTCCCGGTCAGCACCGTGGTGGGCACCCGCACCTCACCCAGCGCGTCACCGAGCATCGGCAACTGCCGCACCAGTGCCCGCTGTTCGGCCAGGAAACTGCGCCACACCGGCCGGCGGAACTGCGCGGACACCTCCATGTGGGCGTAGCCGAGGTCGGCGACGGGTACGTGTCGCCCCAGGAACCGGCGCAACTGGTAGGCGTAGACCGGACCGGCCACCCGTAGCCCGACCAGCGCGGCCACCTCGCCGGTGACCGGCCAGGCCAGCGGGCGGTCGTGCAACCGCAGGCAGCCTGGACCGATCGAGGCCACCAGCGCCACGCCGGCCACGCGGTCTGGGTGGCGGGCCGCGGCGAGCAACGCCACACCCCCGGCCCAACTGTGTCCGGCCAGCACCACCCGGCCCATCCGGGATCGGTCCAGCATCGCGCGTAGCCACGCCACGTTGCCCGGATAGTCGGTGGCTGGTTCGGGGTTGGTGCCGTAACCAGGCCGGTCGGGCATCAGCACCGGCAGGCCGCCCAACCGGTCGCGCACCGCGAGCCAGACCGCGGATGTCGATGGCTGCCCGTGCAGCAGGACGACGGCGTCAACAGGCACCCGGTCATTCTGCCTGGATCGCACCGGTGAACGGGTAGCCGTACACGCCGGCCGCACCGGCACGGTGTCTCTGTCTCTCGTTGCCGAGCGGACGAAACAACCGGCAACTGTCACGACTTGGGGGATTCCGAACGCGGGGCAAGGTCCTACCCTCAATGGTCGAGGCGGACCAAGGAGGCACGCATGCGGTTCGGGATCTTCTACGAACACCAACTGCCCAGGCCCTGGAGTGCCGACGACGAGCGCAAATTGCTCTCCAACGCGTTGGAACAGGTCGAGATCGCCGACCGGGTGGGTGTTGACCACGTCTGGGAGGTGGAACATCACTTCCTGGCCGAGTACAGCCACTCCTCCGCGCCGGAGGTTTTCCTGGCCGCGGCAAGTCAGCGGACCAGCCGGATCCGG
>DATCXL010000030.1:0-2627 GCA_036565825.1 Mycobacteriales bacterium | reverse complement strand
ACGTCGGCCGGCTGGTCCGGCCGGCGTTCGGGCCGGGCACCCTGTCGCCGGCCCGGCCTGCCGGCGCCGGCGACAGGTCTTCGGTGCGCCACGCGGGTAGGGCGGAAGGGTGAACCGGTCGCCCGGATACCGCGGCGTCATCCGCGGTCGAGGGACCTGTCACAAGGGAACGCACCCGCACCGGCTCCACCCATGTTGATGTACCGTGCGAAGGTAGGAATTGTGGTCTGAAAGGTGGGGGAAACGCTATGGCGGTCGGAAATGATGACAGTACGACCCAGTGCCCCATCTGTGTGACCTGCGGCGTGCAGTACACCGCACCGCGCGAGGACTGTCCCATCTGCGATGACGAACGTCAGTACGTCGGCTGGGACGGGCAACGCTGGACCACTCTGGCCGAACTACGTGCCGCCGGGCATCGCGGCGTGCTGCGCGAGGAGGGTCCCGGCGTCGTCGGGGTCGGCAGCGAACCTGCGGTCTCCATCGGCCAACGGGCACTGCTGGTGCGGGCCGAGACCGGCAACGTGCTGTGGGACTGCATCACCTACATCGACGACGACCTGGTCGCCGACATCAACAAGCTCGGCGGGATCAGCGCGATCGCGATCAGCCACCCGCACTACTACTCCAGCATGATCGAGTGGGCCAGGGCGTTCGACGCACCCGTCTACATCCACTCCGCCGACCGTCGGTGGGTCGCCCGCCCGGACGACTCCGTGCGGTTCTGGGAGGGCGACACCCTCGAACTGGCACCGGGGCTGACGCTGGTCAACGCCGGGGTGCACTTCGCCGGTGGCACCGTGCTGCACTGGGCGGACGCCGACAACGGCCGAGGGGCGCTGTTCAGTGGCGACATCGCGCACGTCGTGAATGACCGCGACTGGCTCAGTTTCATGTACAGCTACCCGAACCAGATCCCGGAACGCCCGTCGACCGTGCGCCACGCGGTGCGACTGCTCGACCAGTTCACCTTCGACCGCATCTACGGTGCCTGGTGGCGGCGCATCGTCGCCCATGACGGTAATGCCGCGCTGCGTCGATCCGCCGAGCGTTACCTGCGATTCGTCCTCGACCAACCTGATCCGACTCCGGCGCCGGACCACACGCCGCACTGAGGTAACCCCACAGGCTGTGCACTGATCCGGGCGAACACCACCGTTCGGCCGACAGTGCCCTGTGCTGTGCCCTCGAAGTCACGCGCCCGACCACGGTCGGCCGAGGCGCCTGACAGATGGACAACCGACGGACTCCAACCGCGGGCAGGGAAACCAGGTGCGGGGCGTCGTTCGCATCCGGCATCATCTGTGCCCAATGCCCCAACGTGACCCAGGGCGCCCACGTCCGACGCCGACCGAAGAGGCCCGCCGTGCCGGAACCGACGCCGATCATCCGCGTCGCAGACCTGCGCAAGACCTATCTGGTACCCGAACGCGAACCTGGGCTGGCGGCGGCCGTGCGCGGTCTGTTCCACCGCACCACCCGGGCGGTGCACGCGGTGGGTGGCGTGTCCTTCGACGTCTGGCCCGGTGAGGTCGTCGGCTTCCTCGGGCCGAACGGCGCCGGAAAGACCACCACGCTCAAGATGCTGTCCGGGTTGCTGTATCCCACCGATGGTGAGGTCAGCGTGCTCGGCCATGTCCCGTCCCGGCGGGACCGCGACTACCTGCGTCGGATGACGTTGGTGATGGGAAACCGCAACCAGTTGCAGTGGGACATCCCCGCCGACGACTCGTTCGAGCTGAACCGGGCCATCTATCAGATCCCGCACCAGCAGTTCCGCCGGACCCGTGCAGAGTTGGTGGAGTTACTGGAGATCGGCGAGCTGGTCCGCAAGCCGGTTCGCAACCTGTCGCTGGGCGAACGGATGAAGGTGGAGATCGCCGGCTCGCTCCTGCATCGACCGTCGGTGCTTTTTCTGGACGAGCCGACCATCGGCCTCGACGTGACCATGCAGAAACGGATCCGGTCGTTCGTCGCCGACTACAACCACCGACACGGCGCCACCGTGCTGCTGACCAGCCACTACATGGCCGACGTCGAGGCGCTGTGCCGGCGGGTCATCGTCATCCACCACGGCACGATCCTGTTCGACGGGGACCTCAGAGCGCTGGCCGACAGGTTCGCCGCGCACAAGACGATCGGCGTGACGCTCGGCCAGACGGTGGACCTGGCCGGGTACGGACAGGTGCTCAGTACCGACGGCGAGCGGGTGACCCTGCGGGTGTCCAGGGCGGACACGCCCCGGGTCACCGCGCGGCTGCTGGCTGACCACGCGGTGCTGGACCTGACCGTGGAGGATCCGCCGATCGAGGACATCATCGAGTTGGTCTTCGCCGGGCGCGACCCGGTGAACGAGACGAGCGGGCGTTGACCGCCGGGCCGTCGGACCCGGTCGCGACCGAGGGTCGGCTCCGCTCGATGGTCGACCTGTACACGCGGACCATGACGATCGCGGTGATGAGCCAGTTCCAGTACCGGGTCAGCAACTACGTGTACATGATCGGCATGGTGGCCGAACCGGTGATCTACCTGGTGGTGTGGTCCACCGTGGCCCGGGCGAACGGCGGGTCGGTGTCCGGCTACACCGCCGGCAGTCTCGCCGCCTACTACATCGTGTGGACCCTGGT
>DATCXL010000197.1:0-7675 GCA_036565825.1 Mycobacteriales bacterium | reverse complement strand
GGCGGTACTGGCGGCTGTGTCCGTCGTGTGGCTGGGGCACCGAGAACGTGGACACACCGATCGGAGCCTGCCCACGGTGTGGCGGGATCGGGGTCACCGATGTCGGCTCGGTGCACCGCATGCTGGCGCTGCGACGGGTGTCGGCCATGCACAGCCGGGACGAGGCCATCGTCGACGACGACGCCGAGGACCGGGAACGGGTGCGGTTCACCACGGTGTCCACCGTGGACGTGGAACCGGCCGGGGTGGTGCGGGCGTGGCGGCTGCGCGACGTGGTCTTCGGCGCGGAGTACGTGCGGGACGCGGTGGTCCGCCGGATCAACGTCGGGCCCCGGGCCCGGCCCGGTGAGAAGGTCCAGATCGCCGGTGACACCGTGCCGGCCGCCCGGTTCCCCACCTGCGCCTACTGCGGCGTGGTCGAAGGTTCGCAGAACCCGGACCCGCGCCGACCCACCCGACACCGGGGCTGGTGTCCGACCCGCAAGGACACCCCCGAGCGGTGGGAACCGCTGCTGCTGCACCACGACCTGACCACCCAGGCGGTGCGGTTGCTGCTGCCGGTGTCCACCCTGCACGTCGAGGTGCGACTGGTGTCGTTCACCGCCGCGCTGCTGCTCGGCCTGCGGCACGACTTCGGCGGCGACCCGCAGCACCTGCGGGTCATCCCGGCCAGCATGCCCGACGCCCGGGGTGGCACCCGCCGGTTCCTGGTGTTGCACGACACCGTGCCCGGCGGCACCGGCTACCTGGACCGGCTGGGTGACCCCGACCGGCTGCGCACCATCCTGGAGGCGGCCCGCCGGCTGCTGGTCGAGTGCCCGTGCCGACTGGAGGGCAGGGCGGCCTGCCACCGCTGTCTGCTCGGCGTGGTGGAACGCCGCGACGTGCCCGACGTGGACCGGTCGGTCGCCATCGAACTGCTCACCGAAATCCTCGACCACTGGCAGGTCGACCCGATCGACACGGTGGCCGACATCGACATCGCCGGGGTGGAACTGTCCGAGATCGAGCACCGGTTCCGGGAACTGGTCAAGCAGTGGGTCGCCAAGGCCGGCCCGGACAGTTCGGTCGGCGTGCTGGCCGGCACCACCGGCGAGGAACTGGACATCCGGCTGGGTGGCGGCGCCGGCCTGGTCACCGGGGACCCGGTGCGCTGGCGGATGCGCCCGCAGATCGAGGTGAGTCCGGCCGGAGTGACCACCCGGCCGGACTTCCTGCTGACCCGCCAGGACGCGCAGGGGCTTCCGGTGGCCGTGTATCTCGACGGCCGCCGCTACCACGCGTCCAGCGAACACAACCGGACCGACTCGGACGCCGCCAAGCGGGCCGCGCTGCGCCTGGACGGTCATCGGGTGTGGTCGCTGACCTGGGCCGACCTGGACGCCTTCGAACGGAACCTCCGTGACCCCGGATCGGACCCGAGCACCCACCTGCTCGACGTGTCCGCGCAGAACTCCATGCGGCAGACCGTCACCGACCCGAGATTGCCGGTGGTGTGGGGTAACCCGGTGGAGATGCTGTTGACCTACCTGGCCGACCCCGACGCCGAACTGTGGGGCGCGGCCTCCGTCGCCGCCGCCACCGCGTTGCTGCGCTCGGAGGCCGGGAACATCTGCCTGACCTCGGCCGCCGGGTTACCCGGGGTGCTCACCGACGCGGCGGAGGGTCGCCCGTTGCCGGCCGTGGGTCCCGGCGGTGTTGGCGGTGCTGGCGGTGCTGGCGGGTCGATCGCGGTGGCCGCCCGCAGTTCCCGGAACGGCTGCCCGATGTTCGTGTTCGCCGAGCGGGGGGAGTTCGACGACACCGTGGGCGTGCTGGCGGTGCTCGACGACCGGGACAGCGTGGTCGGAGGGCCCGAGCACCTGGCCCGGTGGTCGGACTGGCTGCGCTGGGCGAACCTGGCCCAGTTCCTGCCCCGACCACGGTACGGGGAGGTCCGGGTCCGGCGTTCCGCCGAGTTCTGGACGGCCCGCTCCGTCGACGCTTTCCACCCCGGGTCGCATCCGCTCGCGGTGGCTGGGTCGCATCCGCTCGCGGTGCCCGGGCTGCCCACGGTGGACGTGGCCCGGCTGCCGGAGAACTGGGAACTGGCACTGGAGTTCACCGACCCGTCCATCCGGCCGCTGGCCGAGGCCCTGTCGGACCTGGCCGACGCACCCGAACCCGGCTGGGAGGTCGGCGAGAATGACGCGGTGTGGCAGGTGGAACTGGCCTGGCCGGACCGGCGCGTGGCGGTGATCATCGACGACGATCCGGCCCGGGAGACCTGGCTGGCCGACGCCGGTTGGCGGGTCGTTCGCTGGGACAGCCCGGCCGCGCTGACCCGCACCCGTGACCAACTGCGTGGCTGGCTGTTGGGTACCGACGCAGAATCTGAGCCGGATCCGGAGGCACGGTGACCGCGAAAGTCGTCCTGTCGGACCTGTTCCAGTCGTCCTACGACTCGCTGGACGGCAGCTTCAAGGCACGGGTGATGGACTTCCTGATGAAGCTCCAGCGCGACCCGGACAGCCCCGGTCTGGACCTGAAACTGCCCAAGGGGGCCGCCGACCGGAGGGTCCGCACCGCCAGGGTCAACGACGACTACCGCGCCGTTCTGCTGGAACTGCCCGACCGCGCCGGCTACGTGCTGGCCGCGGTGAAGTCCCACGACGAGGCGTACCGGTTCGCCGAACGTGTCGTGTTCGGTGTCAACGAGGTCACCGGCGCGCTGGAACTGCTCGACCCGGCCGCGTTGCGTGCCGCCATCACCGACGCGGTCCCCGGCGCCGGCACACCCGAGACCCGGCCGGTCCTCAGTCACGTCCGGGAGCGTGAACTGCGCCGGCTCGGCTTCGACGAACAGGTGGCCGGGTCGCTGGTGCGGATCACCGACGAGGACGCGCTGCTCACCGTCGCGGACCGGCTGCCCCGGGCCCAGGCCGAGGCGTTGCTCGACCTGGCCGCCGGCCGGACCGTCGACGAGGTCTGGGTGGACCTGGTCGAACACTCCGAGATGGCCACCGGCCCGATCGACACCACCGACGTGCTGGCCGCGCTGGAACGCCCACTGTCCCGGCTGAGTTTCACCAGCCCGGACAACGAGGCCGAACTGCGCGCGGTGCTGGAAGGGTCGTTCGAGAAGTGGCGGGTGTGGTTGCACCCGTTGCAGCGCCGGGTCGCCTACCGCACCGGGTACCGGGGTCCGGTCCGGGTGACCGGGGGAGCGGGCACCGGCAAGACCGTCACCGCGCTGCACCGGGCGGCGTACCTGGCCGCCGGGCTCAGCCTCGACCAGCGGGTGTTGTTCACCACCTACACCCGCACCCTGGCCCAGTTGATCAAGGAACAGTTGGTGCGGCTGGCCGGTCCGTCGGTGCTGTCCCGGGTGGACGTGCTGACCGTGGACGCGCTGGCCCGGCGGGTTCTGGCCGCCGCGGACACCAGTCGGGACGCCAACCGGAGGATGCGGGTCGCCAGCGACACCGCCGCGGAGGTGACCGCGCTGTGGGAGCAGGCGGCGCGTGGGTCCCGGGGCGGGTGGACAGCGGACTTCCTCGCCTCGGAGTGGTCGTCGGTGATCCTGGCGCAGGGGATCAGGGACCGGGACGCCTACCTGATCGCGCGGCGGGCCGGCCGTGGGCGGCGGCTCAGCCGGATCGACCGAGCCGACCTGTGGCAGGTGTTCGAACGGTTCACCCTGCTGCTGGCCGCCAACGAGACGATGACGTTCACCCAGATCGCGGCCCGTGCCGCCGACGCCCCGGTGGGCAACCTGCGGTACCGGTACGCAGTGGTCGACGAGGCGCAGGACCTGCACCCGGCGCACTGGCGGCTGCTGCGCCGGATAGTTCCCGAGGACACCGACGACCTGTTCCTGGTCGGCGACGCGCACCAGCGGATCTACGCCTACAAGGTCAGCCTGTCCAGTCTGGGTATCGAGACCCGGGGCCGGTCCCGTCGGCTGACGGTGAACTACCGCACGTCCCGGGAGATCCTGCGCTGGTGCCTGGGTGTGGTCGACGGTCATCCGGTTGACGACCTGGACACCGAGACCGACACGCTGGCCGGCGCCCGCTCGGCGTTCCGCGGCCCCGACCCGGTGTCGGCCGGGTTCGACTCCCGGAGGGAGGAACTGGCGGCGCTGACCCGGACCGTGCACGGCTGGATCGGCGAACAGATCGTCCCGGCCGACATCTGCGTGATGACCCGCACCCGTGGCCTGGGTTCCGAGGTGGCCCAGGCGCTGGCCGACGGCGGCCTGGAGGTGCTGGTGTTGGGCCCGGACACCTCCGACGACCCGGGCCGTCCCGGTGTGCGGGTGGCCACCATGCACCGCGCCAAGGGTCTGGAGTTCCGGGCCGTGGCGCTGGTGGGGGTGGAGGAGGGCACCATTCCGGTGCCGCCGCCGGTCACCGGTGAGGGCGGCGACCATGACCACCAACACGAACAGCAGGAACGGTGCCTGCTCTACGTCGCCGGTTCCCGCGCCCGCGAACGCCTGTCGGTCACCTGGACCGGTAAACCCTCTCCGCTGCTGCCCTGACCAACCGCCGTGGCTGCGCTCGCCTCAGGGAGGCTTCATGGCAAAGTACGATCCTCTCCGGGACTTCCTCCGCCGACGGACAACCCCGATCACCATGACGTTCGACGAGGTCGCGGACCTGGTCGGAGGGCTTCCCAGGTCCGCCTACGATTGGCCGCTCTGGTGGCGTAACGACGATCCGCACGTCCAGGCCCAGGCCTGGGGAGCCGCCGGTTTCGACGCCGAGGTGGACCTCGCCCGCCGGGTCGTCCGCTTCACGCCGAAGCACTGACCATGGAGCGGAACCACCCTGGCGAACGTCAACAGGTTCTCCGCATCCCCAACGTCGAGACCGGAGGTTCTCAGTGAAAGGTGACGAGGCACTGGTGGTCAGCGCGTTTGCGGCGTTCCTTACGTCTGAGGGCTGGACGGTCAGGACCGAGGTTGAGTGGGTCGATGTTCTCGCTGAGCGAGACGGCGTGCGCCTGTACTGCGAGGCGAAGGGGAAGACGTCTTCTCCCGGCCTCGACATCGACACGGCTTTCGGTCAACTGCTCCGTCGGATGCCGCAGGAGGACGACCCGACGGCCGAATTCGCCCTCGTGATACGAGACGAACCACGATCGGTCGCGGCAGTCGAACGGGTGCCCGCCAGAGTCCGCGACCTGCTCCGGATCACCCTCTACGCCGTCGCCGAGAACGGCGCCGTTCGAACGATTGGTGCGTAAGGACTCAGAACAGGGGCTCGATCCCCGTCGGCTCGACGGTGGATGCGGCGGTGAGCCTGCCGCCTGTCACGTTACGAAGCTTCTTGTCCGCCATCAACGATGCCACGGCTGCGGTGGTGTGGGTGGCTTTGTAGATGGTGCCGAGGAGAGTGAACTCGTGTAGTTCCCCGACGGTTGCCCGGTACGTCGGGAGGCCGGTGAGGTGCTCAAGTAGGAGTCTGCGCAGTGGTGCGGTGTCGGCGGCAAGATCGAACGGCAGCATCTGCTGTCTGGGATCCCGTGGGTCTCGGTAACCGATCCCACTGATCGGGTCGACGCTCCACATGGCGTCCTTCATCTTCACCACACCTGTGCGGTGGTTGGTTCCGTACACGAGGTAGAGGAGGTTGTTTTTCTCGTCGGCGAGCTCGAAGTCGAGTACGTATCTGAATCCGGCCTCCTGGACGGTACGGCGGTATCGGGTCCGGATGTAGTCGGCCTTCTCATGGCTCGGACGGGTCTGGACGTCGCGCCACACGGTCGGGCCGAAGACTCTGTCGCCGAAGTGGTTCGGGTCGCTGGCGAACCGTGCGAAGTGCTGTGGCTGGATGGTGACGATAACCTCCGCGCCCTGGCTGGCGGCGACATGCCTGAGCAGGGAGAACGACACGGCGGATCCAAAGGTGTCCAGGACAACCAGCAGGGGGCGGGTGTGTGCACGGTGGCGGGCCAACAGGTCGGGAAGGATGTCCTCGCAGTCGCCCGACCGCAGGTCGATGACCAGACCCCTGCGTAGCAGGGCCTCAGAGCGTAGGTCACCAAGCTCGCGTGTGAGTACGTGCCGGAGGTGTTCCAGCCGACGTCTGTTCTTCTCCACCATGATGAAATAGGCGGGACGATCCTTGTTGGGCCCCGGCTGTGCCAGCAATGCGGTCCGTAACGCGATCAGGGGCGATCCTGGATCTCCGCCTGTGTACTCGCCAGGGCCGGCGAATCCCTCGGCGTAGGTGACCCCGCGGGGAAACGTCCTGAGAAGGATAGGAAACCAGGCTTGGAGGTACAGCCGGTACAGCCGGTGCTTCGCCTCGGTGTGGGGTTCTCGGTCCCAGAGCACTCCGTCAGGTGTCGGCACAGGGCGCCCTCCGTTGTGCAGCGGAGCGTAGTCAGTAGATCACGCTACGACACCGATGCGGGTAACGGTAGTGCCATGCATCCACTACATGCGGCGGAGTGACGTCGATGGTGAGCCGGTTGGACATGTGGGGTACTGGTCCCAGGTTCGCCCGTCGAGCGTGCGCCCGCCAGCCTTGGGGGTCAGTCCACCCCACTGCTTGAAGAAGAAGGGGATCGACTCACGTAGGCAGGCGTCGCGAATCCCGCGCACCCACATCGGGTCCATCGGGCGATGCATGCGGCCGGACTCGCCTCCGACGATCACCCAACTGACGCCTGAAAGTTCAAGGTCGTTCAGTGGGCCGAGCAGAGGCTCACAGGAGAGGAAGCGGACCGCGGCCGGCACCGCACGCAGGTCGTCCACGCGGCGCAGCTCACCGGAGTTTTCTACCGAGACCCCCATCCACACGTTCGGTGGCCAGGTGAGCTTGCCCGCCATCAGGCGCAGGCGCCGGGAGCGCTTCGTCAGAACCTGGTAGGTGTGCTGTGGGGTATTGGCCATCACGTCGAACACCCGCCGGACAAAGTCCAACGGCACACGCGCATGGAACAGGTCGCTCATCGAGTCGACGAACACCCGGCGCGGGGATCCCCAGCGGTAGGGCAGGGCGAGCGCGTCGACGTGGAGAGTAAGCCCGAAACCAGGGCCCGAGGTGCGCGGGTCGCCGTCGAGCTGGTACTTCGCCGAACCCATCGACTTCAGCCGTCTGGCGAGCGCCAGCGCGTAACAGTTGTCGCATCCGGTCGACACCCGGTCGCACCCGGTCGTCGGGTTCCAGGTCGCCTCCGTCCACTCGATCCCGGAGCGGTCAGCCACAGGCGCTCACCTCCCCTCTGGCCACGGCGCATCGCGATCACCTGTGTAGCAACCAGCACCGACAGTTTTGGATGGCGAGCGCACACTACAGCGGGCGGCAACCGCACCGACCGGCGCACACAGGGACGCGTCACGTATCCCCACGAGCGAGGCATCGTGCCTGCTCGGCCACGCCAACACCACCACGGTCACCGATGGCCAGCGTGGCCCACGAGTGTGCGTCACCGGTTCGGATCCATAACGTGATCTTGAAGCAGGTACCGAAGTGGCTCGGTGCGATTTTAGGTGATTTGAGGCTTACGTCTTCTGTTTGGTGGATCGATATGGTAGTTATCTTGTTCGGGTAGCTGGATACGGACCCACCGTGAACCAGAGGCGGTGACGCGGTGAACCGTTCTCCTGATCATGTGCCGATTCGAGGACCCCCGCACGAAAAGATCTTCCCGAACGGTGGTGATATTCCTTCCCGAAAGG
>DATCXL010000194.1:0-2667 GCA_036565825.1 Mycobacteriales bacterium | reverse complement strand
CACGCTGGGTCGGACCGTCGGGCCCCGCCGCCGCTGACCTCGGCTCAGAAACCGGGTGAGTCGCCGGTCAGGGCCGGTGCTGTCGGGGTCCGGGCTGGTCGGGGCCGGTCAGGGCTGGTCCGGATACCGGTTCTGCTCCTGGCCTTCACCCAGGGCCCAACGCACCGCCCCCAGCGCGGCGTCGGACAGGTCGGACTCGACCAGGGTCGCGCCGGGGAACCGGGCCAGCTCTCGTTGTAGGTCACCCAGCGACAGGTGGCTGACCAGCAGGGCCAGCGCGCTGCTGCCCGGTGGAACCCCGTTCCGCAGTTGGCGGACCTTCTCGTCCCTGATTCCGGTGTCGATGAGCTTTGCCAGCAGTGCGCCGCTGCCCGCGCTGGCGGCGCCGCCGATCAGCCCGCCGACCGGGCCGCCCAGCAGGGTGCCGATCAGGGCACCCCACATCGCCCCGCCCAGCGCTCCCCGTCCGGTACTCAGGTCGGTGGTCTCGCGCACCACGGAACGCCCGTCCGAGTCGCGGGTGATGAACACCGCGTCGTGGAGTTGGATCTGCCCGTTCCGCTGCAACCGGACGGCGGCCAGCATGAACTCGTTGGCCTTCAACGGGTGGTCGAAGCCGATGACGAGCAGTTTGCGCGGATCCTGGTCAGCCACCGTCGACTCCCTGTCTAGGCCACCGTCGCGGTGGACCAGCCTACTCGGGAGGATGCCCGCGGTGCCCAGACAGACGTGAGTCGCCGCGTATGGGGCGTGACGTGTGGATCCGGCGATGTGGACACCCTGCCGACCAATCCCGCGCCGATCTTGGTCACAGCGCGGTTGTTTCAACACGGATGACAGCAACGAGACCAAGATCGGCGGGATGTCCGGGCCGTCGGCCGGCGGTTGGACCGGGGCGGGTAGGTTGTGCGGCGATCATGATGAGGAGGAGGCCCATGCTCATCGACATGAACGCCGACCTCGGGGAATCCTTCGGCGCCTGGACCCTTGGCGACGACGCGGCGCTGCTCGGTGTGATCACCAGCGCCAACGTCGCCTGCGGCTTCCACGCCGGCGACCCGAGGACGCTCCTGCGCACCGTCACCGACGCGGTGGAACGCGGCGTGGTGATCGGCGCGCAGGTGTCCTTTCCGGACCTTGTCGGCTTCGGCCGACGGAACATGGACGCCACCCCCGAGGAGATCACCGCCGACGTGCTCTACCAGATCGGCGCCCTCGATGGCCTGGCCCGCGCGGCCGGCGGACGGGTGTCCTACGTCAAGCCGCACGGCGCGCTGTACAACCGGATCGCCGACGACGCACGGGCGGCCGGCGGTGTGGTCGAGGCGGTACGCCGCTACGACGAGACCATGCCGCTGATGCTGTTGTCCGGTTCGGTTGGCCTACAGGTGGCCGGTGAGGCCGGGCTGAACGTGGTGGGCGAGTGCTTTGCCGACCGCGCCTACACCGCGGCGGGCCGGCTGGTGTCCCGCCGTGAGCCCGGCGCGGTCATCCACGACGCGGACGCCGTGGTGGCCCGGGTGGTGCGGATGGCCACCGAGGGTGTGGTCGTCGCCACCGACAGCACCGAGGTGCACATCAACCCCCGGTCGGTGTGTGTGCACGGCGACACCCCCGGCGCCGGGGAGATCGCCCGCCGGGTGCGGGAGGGACTGGTCCAGGCCGGGGTGGACATCGTGCCCTTCGCCGGTGACCGAGCCGCTGCCCGGACCCGCGACTGAGGCGGCCCTGATGCGGGTTCGCCCCGCCGGTGACTCCGCGCTGTTGGTCGAGGTTTCCGACACGGCCGAGGCACACCGGGTACGTGCCGCGCTGGAGTACGCCCGCACCGAGGGGCGGGTGAACGGCGTACTGGAGACCGTCGCCGGCCTGTGCACCGTGCTGGTGCTGGTGGATCCGCTGGCCTGCGACCCGGACCAGGTGGAGCGGGTGGCCGCCTCCGGGGTCGCCGGCACCGCGGCGGCTGGCAGCCCGCGCACGGTCGAGATCCCGGTCATCTACGACGGCGCCGACCTGGCCTGGGTGGCCGAACACTGCGGGGTGGCTGTGGACGAGGTGGTGCGTCGGCACGCCGAGGCCACCTACACGGTCGCCTTCCTCGGCTTCTCACCGGGGTTCGGCTACCTGTCCGGGGTGGACCCGGCGTTGCACGTGCCACGTCGGGACAGCCCGCGTGAACGGGTGCCGGCCGGCTCGGTCGCCATCGCCGGTGAACTGGCCGCGGTGTACCCGCAGGCCACCCCCGGTGGCTGGCGGCTGTTGGGGCACACCGAACTGGCGGTCTTCGACGCGGAGCGCACTCCGCCGGGGCTGTTCGAACCCGGCGACCGGGTGCGGTTCACACCAGCGTGAGCGTCCGAACGGAGGCGGTCGCGATGACCGACACGATCGAGGTGGTCAACCCCGGGGCACTGACCAGCGTGCAGGACTCCGGCCGGTTCGGTTGGGCGCACCTGGGGGTACCCACGGCCGGGCCTGCCGACTGGCTGTCCCACGCGCTGGCCAACCTGTTGGTCGGCAACGACGCCACCGCGGCCGGGTTGGAGGCCACCCTGCTCGGTCCGACCCTGCGTCCACATGTCGACACCACCCTGGCGGTGGTCGGTGGCACGGCCACCGTCGACGGTGAACCCGCGCCGGCCGACGCCTCGTTCCCGGTCCGCGCCG
>DATCXL010000182.1:0-3572 GCA_036565825.1 Mycobacteriales bacterium | reverse complement strand
GGGCCCGTGCGGCCGGCGCCGTGGTCGCCCAGGCCGTGGTCGACGCCGCAGAGGTCGCCCTGGACCACCTCGCACGTTCGCTGGTTCGGGCCGCCGCGGACCGGGACGAGATGCAGCAGGCCCGGGTGCTTCGGGAGAGCGAACTGCTCACGCTGCGGACCTCCCTGCGCGATCTGGGCGCCGAACTTGACCGGCTCACCGACGTGGTACATCGCGACGAGGTGGCTCGTGCCGAGCAGCGGCTGCGGATCGAGGCGCTGGAGGAACGCGCGGCTGCGGAGTACGGCATCGACCTCGAAAGTCTGGTCACCGACTACGGTCCGGACGCGCCGGTGCCGCCGTCCGCGCAGGAGATGGCCGAGTACGAGCAGGCCCGCGCGCGGGGCGAGGAGGTCGTCGCGCCACAGCCGACGCCGTACCAGCGCAGGGCGCAGGAGAAGCGAGCCGGTCGGGCCGAACGTGACCTGGCCCTGCTGGGCAGGGTGAACCCACTGGCCCTGGAGGAGTTCGCCGCGATGGAGGAGCGGCACCGCTTCCTGGGGACCCAACTGGAGGACCTGAAGGCCACCCGTCGAGACCTGCTCACCGTGGTGCGCGAGGTGGACGAGCGCATTCACGACGTGTTCGCGCAGGCCTACCAGGACACCGCGCGGGAGTTCCAGACCGTCTTCGCCACCCTGTTCCCGGGCGGCGAGGGACGACTGGTACTCACCGCCCCGGACGACATGCTGACCACCGGTGTCGAGGTGGAGGCCCGGCCGCCGGGAAAGAAGGTCAAGCGGCTGTCGCTGTTGTCCGGTGGCGAGCGGTCTCTGACCGCGGTCGCGCTGCTGGTGGCGATCTTCCGGGCCCGTCCGTCCCCGTTCTATGTGATGGACGAGGTGGAGGCGGCTCTCGACGACACGAACCTGGGTCGGCTGCTGACCCTGGTCGAGCAGTTGCGCGACGCCAGCCAACTCATCGTGATCACCCACCAGAAGCGGACCATGGAGGTGGCCGACGCACTGTACGGGGTGAGCATGCGCGGTGACGGTATCTCCATGGTGATCAGCCAACGGCTGCGTGACCGCGAGTCAGCCTGAGCGCCGCCCGAACCTGATCCGACCCTGACGTGACCTGGCCTGACGCCGTCAGACGGTTGGTTCCAAGGTGCCTTCCGATCGCGCTGCGCGCCGAGGGGTGTTGAGGGGTGTGGGGTGGAGCGAAGCTCCCCCCACAGAAGGCAACACCGCACCATGCCCCCGACCGCGGGACTCCGGAGCCGGGGCTTTGCCCCGGTGAGGGGCCTGGAATCGACCGTCCAGTCCGGTGGGCCGGTCAGCAGACTCCGGCCGGGTCGCCGATCAGGTCGGCGACGTCGGCGTCTGGTGGCACCGCCGCGACCTGCCCGGCGTGCCAGCGGTACAGCCGGGGGCTCAGCGGCGCCGGGGCGCGGGCGTGTCTACGGCGCATCCAGTTCGGAAGGTCGCGCAGTGCCTGGGCAGCGATGTCTGGATCGGTGATCACGTGTGCCACCAGTTCGTGTCTGGACGGAATCCCGAACAGCACCCCGTAGGGGGTTACCGGTCCGGCCAGCTCGTCCATGCACAGCACGGTCGAGGCGGTGAACGGACTGCCGTGTGCCAGCACGTCGTAGTGCCCGCGTAACCTGGCCGCCGGGGACACGACCCGGACCCGGGTACGGGTGTTGTCGTCCGCCGTGGACCACAGTGCGTCGGTGTGGGTACCCCAGGAGCGCAGATGGCCGTCCGGTACTGCCGTGGTGCCGCTGGGCAGGTCGTAGACCAGTTCGGCGGCCAGGCCCTCGGCCAGTACCCGTCGGCCAGCGGCCGGGGTGGTGTCGGAAGTCAACACCAGGGCGAGTAGCGCACCGGCCTGTGCGACCGGTGGTGGGTGTTCGCAGAAGCGGGCCGCTGCCTGCGCCGCGGCCACCCGTCTGGTGGTCTCCTCGCGTACCAGGTCTGGCCATTCCCGCAGGGCTCGGACCGCGCAGGTGTGGGCCAGGGCGCGCACGTCCAACAGGGTGTCCCGTCCACCCATCTGGATCCGGACGGTTCCGGCGGTGTCCAACGAGTGCCGCAGGCCGGTCGCGGTGAGTTCGGCGTGTACCAACCGTAGGAGTTCCCGGTGGTAACCGACCGACCAGAACGGTGTCCAGACCGGGAGTACCGAGGTGTCGACCGGGGCGGTGTCACGGCGACCAGACCGACCGCGTCCCAGGTCACCGGCTCCGTCCCGTCGCCGTTCCTTTCCGAACAGAGGCACATGCAATCTTATCGGGATGGCTGCCGGTATGTGATGGTGAGAGCCGGATGCCCAGAATGCGGCCAGCGCGTCGCGGCCCACACGCGAACCGGATGCTACCCAACCCGGCTGTACGCCGGGCTCCACCGTGGTCGACCCGGAGTCCTCGTCACGGCGTGACGTCGTGGTTCGGCATGGTCTGAAAGGATCGACGGCATGGTGTTCGTCCTCATCGGGATCCTCGTCGTGGTCGTGGCCACGCTCGCCGTCTCCGGGCTACTGGTGGTCCGCGGGCGCCGGGCCGAACGAGCTGAGCGGGTTGAGCTCGCCGCGCCGTCGGTGGTCACCGAGGCTCCGCCGAAGCCGGTACCGCCCGAACTGGTCGTCGAGGTGCCGGTCGAGGTGCCGGTCGAGGTGCCCGAGCCGGTCGCCGGTCGGATGGTCCGGTTGCGGGGCCGGCTGGCCCGCTCGCAGTCCACCCTGGGCCGTGGTCTGCTCTCCCTGCTCTCCCGCGAGCGGCTGGACACCCAGGCGTGGGAGGACATCGAGGAGGTGCTGCTCACCGCAGACGTCGGGATCGCGGCCACCGAGCAGATCGTGGAACGGTTGCGCACCCGCACCAGGATTCTCGGCACCACCGATCCGGCACGGTTGCGCGCCTTGCTGGCCGAGGAGCTGGTGACCGCACTGGCGCCGGACATGGACCGCAGCCTGCGCACCATGCGGCACCCGGATCGGCCGGCCGTGGTGTTGGTGGTGGGTGTCAACGGCACCGGTAAGACCACCACCTGCGGCAAACTCGCCCGGGTGCTCGTCGCGGACCGGCGCAGCGTGGTGCTCGGAGCCGCCGACACCTTCCGGGCCGCCGCCACCGACCAGTTGGAGACCTGGGCGACCCGGGTCGGCGCGGTGACCGTCCGTGGCCGGGAGGGCGGTGACCCCGCCGCGGTCGCCTTCGACGCGGTCCGGCAGGGGATCGAGACGCAGGCGGACACTGTCCTGATCGACACCGCCGGGCGGCTGCACACCAAGACCGGTCTGATGGACGAACTGGGCAAGGTCAAGCGGGTGGTGGAGAAACACGGACCGGTGGACGAGACGCTGCTGGTGCTCGACGCCACCACCGGGCAGAACGGCATGGTGCAGGCGCGGGTGTTCATCGAGGCGGTCGACGTGACCGGAATCGTGCTCACCAAACTGGACGGAACGGCCAGGGGCGGCATCGTGATCTCGGTGCAGCACGAACTGGGTATCCCGGTGAAGTTGGTCGGACTGGGCGAGGGGCCAGACGACCTGGCCCCGTTCGACCCGGTCACCTTCGTCGACGC
>DATCXL010000174.1:0-8085 GCA_036565825.1 Mycobacteriales bacterium | reverse complement strand
CCGGTCAAGATCCCCACGACCCTTCGGGATCCGGTGGATGCGGCGTTCCGTGCCCGGTTGAACTCCGAACTACAGGCTGCCGCCAAGACGCTTGCCGGGATACCGATCAACCCCGACACCGAACAGTTCCGTAAGGACACCGCGGCGAAAGTCGCGGCGATCACCAAGACACTGTCGGCGGACATCCCCCTGGACGTGGCCGATGCGGCGAAGTGGCGGGCGAAGGTCACCGCCGAGGTCAACGCGGTGTCCGAGTCGGTGCAGGCTCGGATCCCTGTCGTGGTCGATGAGCACACCCAGCAGCAGTCGACCGCGTCGCTGCGGGCATGGGCGATCGGTGCGGCGGCGATCGTCGGCCCGACCGGCGCGGTGGGCGGTGCTCTGCTGGGGACCACGGCACTGCTGGGCGGGTTGGGGGCCGCCGCGGTCAAGGGCGATGAGCAGGTCACCGCCGCGTTCGGTCACCTGCGGGACACCGTCGTCGCCGACACCAAGGCGTTGGCCGCGCCGTTGGTGCCTGTCCTCGGTCAGGTCGCCAAGCAAACCGAGACGACCTTCCGCGGCATGGAAGACGACATCGGTCGGGCGTTCGACGAGGTCGCCCCGCAGGTCGCCGACCTGTCCTCCGGTGTGCTCGACCTCGCCCGTAACGCCCTACCCGGCCTGACCGGGGCGTTGCACGCGTCCTCCCCGGTGGTCAGCGTCCTGTCCGAGGACCTGGGCGGGCTGGGTAAGTCGGTGTCGGGGTTCCTCACGGGATTGTCGTCGGGGTCCGGTGGGGCAGCGCAGGGTATACACGCACTGCTGTCCGACGTGGATGCGATCCTGCCCCCACTGGGACGGTTCCTCGGCGCGGCGGCGAACCTGACCGGTGAGATAGTCAGCAACTTCACCCCGGCGTTCCGCGCGGCCGGGGACATCCTCGACGGGGTCACCACGGTCCTCGACCACACCGATGGTGCTCTCGCACCGCTGGCCACCAGCGTGATCGGCGTGTACACGGCGTGGAAGTCGTGGAGTGGGATCGTCAAGATCGCCGACACCATCGAAGGCACGGTCACCTCGGTGACCGGCGGGGTGAAGGGACTGAAGGCAGGGTCGGAACTCGCCGAGAAAGCGATCGGGGGTGTGACCGCGGCGACGTCCACGATGTCGCTGGCTACCGGCGGGGTGATCCTGCTGCTGTCGGGGTTGGCGTTGGCGTACTCCAAAGTTCGCCGCGAGGAAAAGTCGTTCGCTGACCAGGCGAAGGATGTCGCGTCCGGGTTGGTTGCGGGCGGGCGGGAAGCCGACACGGCCGCACGCAAAGTCGCCCGGCTGGGTGACGCGTTGCGCCTGGAATCCCAGTTGGACGCACAGCGGGCCGAAGACACCACCAGGTTCCTCGCGTTGCAGTCCGACGCCACCCAGAAAACCTCCGAGCATCTGGGTGATCTGTCGTCGTCGCTGGGTATCAACGCCAAGTCCCAGGAGCAGGTCACCAAGGCGATCGGTGAGACACGTACGGCGTTGAACGACCAGTTGGAGTCGTTGCACGCCACCCCCCGGGCTACCCAGTTGATCAACGAGTCGTTCGACGCGTACGTGGACGCGGCGAAACGTCACGGGTCCGGCTCGGATCAGGCGCGGACCGCGTTGGACATCCTCAACGGGCAGATCGACAAGGTCACCACCTCGACGTCGAACCTGGACTCGACGATGGGGGACACGTCTGGTATCGATGAGACCACATCCGCGGCTGATGCGCTCGACCAGTCGCTGCGGAACGTGGTGTTGGCGTCGTCGTCGCTGTCGTTGCAGTTGCAGCGGCAGCAGACAGTCGAGGATGCGTTCGCCGCGGACATCTCGTTGCGGCAGGCGATCGACGGCACCCGTCAGGCGCAGCAGAACCTCAACGACACGGTCAAGCGGTACGGGCCGCATTCGGCTGAGGCGAAGCAGGCCACCGACGGGTTGCTCGCGTCGATGGAGGGTCAGGCGCGGGCGGCGCAGAACGCGGCGCAGGCGAACTACACCGGCACCGACGCCACCGAGAAAGCGAAGGTCGGCGCGAAGGCGTACCGGGACACCCTGGCCGAGTTGGCGAAGCACGCCGACGGGCCGTTGAAAGAGGCGCTGCTGGGGACGATCGGCCGGCTGGATGAGGCGGCGAAACCACGGGTTACTGACCTGGAAGCGGACATCACTGACGCCGAGGAGGGCATCGCGAAAGCGAAAGCCCAGCTCGCGACGGTCCCGGCGTCGAAGCAGGCGAAGATCAAGGCTGACATCGCGGACCTGCAACACAAGGCGCAGGTGGCTCGCAGCGAGATCGCGTCGATCACGTCGAAGACTATCGGTTTGCACGTGAACGTGATCGTTCACGGCCCCAAGTCGATCACTATCGGGTCTGTGGTCACCGGGCTGGGGATCACAGCGAACGCGACAGGGTCGATCGCACTGCCGCGGACCGGTGGGCAGATCGTGCAGGTCGCCGAAGCAGGGTCACCCGAGGGGATCATCCCGCTCAACGATCAGGGCGCCCGGTTCCTGGCCAGCGCGGTCGGGCCTGCCATCCGGCAGTACCTGGCCGATCGGGTGCCGTCCACCCCGGCCGGTGTTGGTGTTCAGCCAGTTCAGCAGACGGTGTACGTGCAGGTGAACGCCAATCAACTGTCGGACATGCAACGGGTGGTCGGGTTGTTCGGGCAGCTACAGCAGGTCGCACGGGCTGGGGGTGTGTTCGCGTGACCGTCCACAATCTGTCCGCGTCCACGTCGGACAACGGCGTCGAGTCCACGTCGACGACCTATTCCACCGCCCGCGCGGGCACGGGAACGAAAACACTTCTCGACGCCAGTGACACGTTCCAGTCCGCCGGGCAGGAAAAGGGTGGCTCGACCTTCTTCGTGTTCGAGCAGCTCGAGTCCTACGACACCTCGACCGTGCCGGCGTCAGGCGCCGCGGTGGTGTCCGCTTACTTTTCCAAGGAGACGGATTCGTCCGCGTCGTCGTCGTGGCTGCTGGTGGCACGGGAGAAAGATTTCGGGTCAACGGTAGACACGGGTGACTTCGTCGCGGGGGCATCGCTGGGCACGCTGCCGTTCCTCGCCCAGGCACAGATGTCGACTGCACTGCCACAACCGCGGATCTACGCCGGGTCCACTGAACTGGTCACACGTCTAGGGTCGGTTGGCCCGGTACGGGCGCTGTGGCATTCGGACCGGCAACGCCTGGGGCAGGCACCCACCGGCACCGAGGACGCTGCGTGGTGGACCGGTGACAAGGCCGGGCAGGAACCACGGCTAACTGTTCTCACCGCTCCCTCGGCTGGGTTGCTGTATCACTCCGCGGCGATGGTGCAACTGTCCGACGGAGACACCGCCTACCTTCAGGCCGATCCGACGCTGGTCGCGTTGAAACTGGTGACCACCTCAACCGTGGCCGACATCGACGCCATCGCAGTCGGACCAGCGTTCGGGCAGTACGCGCTGCCAGCCGGATTGCAGTCACTGGCGCTGGTCCGCGACGCCTCAGACAACCTGTATCTGATCGGCGCGCACGGTCAGGCCCCCGACACGCAGGTGCTGGTCACCTGCTACGCCAAGGGCACAGGGAACTCGTGGACGCAACGGGCGCAGATCGCCTACTCGATACCGGCCTACACCAAGGGCACGATCAACAACCTGGCCGCCGCGTGGCACCCCACCGCCGGTGACGGACACATCATGGTCGTCGTGTCTCACAACGCCGGCGCCGGGAAGACCGGGCAGGTCGGGTACACCATCGCCGTGTGTGAATCCCTGCTGGCAGACACCGACGGAACCCAGACGTTGGAGTCCGGGTCAGACCCGACATGGCTGGGTATCAGCTCGCAGGCCGGCCCAGCTCCCTACACCAATGAGACCGGATCGAGCCTGGATATCGCCGCGTCAGGAAACGTCGGTGTCGTCTACACGATCGACGACCCGAACAAGACGATCGCTGGAAAGTACACGCTCGGCACGGATGGGCATGTACTGGCTGCCTCCAGCGGCCCGTTCACCACCTCGGACGCGGTGACGATCGCCCACGACGCGGACGCGAAGGTGAGGGTGATCCCGCTGGATGCGTCCCGGGTCGCGTTCGCCGCGGCCGGGACGATCACCGTGCGCACCTACGCCGGAGTAATCCTCGGCCAAGCCGACCTGACCACCCAAGGGTTGAACACGTTCCCTTCCGCTGACACGCTACGGGGAACAGCCGCATGGGATGTGGTGTACGACCCGGCGTCGAACAAGATCTGGCACTACTACGTCGACATCACCGGCACAACGAAGATCAAACGGACCGGGTTCAGCCTGGCGACCTACCAAGGGTCTGGGGAGGAAACCGCTGTTCACACCCACACCTCGGCGGTGGTCGCGCTGGCCGCTCCCCGGGGCACCACTGATGAGCGGCGTGTGGAGGTACGCCTGCCGGGTGGGGCCACGTTCACCGACAGCCTGAACGTCGCCCCCAACGCGCCGACGCTCACACCGAAGACCACGTTCGACGCGACCAAAGCCGCGGTGTTCGGGTGGACGTTCGCCGACGCGAACCCGTTGGACACCCAGTCGGCGTACCAGTTGGTCATCAACAACGCCTCCGGGGCCAGCGCGTACGACTCGGGGAAAGTCACGTCGGCCACCTCGAACCACACGCTGCCCGCGTCGTCGCTGGCCAACGACAAGTCGTGGCAGTGGAAGGTCCGCACGTGGGACACCGCGGGGGCCAGCGGCACGTACTCGGCTGTCGCGGCGTTCTCCACCACCTCGGCGGGAACGGTCGCGATCACCGCCCCCGCAACGGACAACGCCACACTGAAATCAGCGTCGGTTCAGGTGGCGTGGTCTGTGACTGGGGCGACACAGGCCCAGTACCGGATCAAGGTCGTCGCCACCTCGACGGGCACAACACTCTCCGACACCGGGTTCGTGGTGTCCACGGCGACCACAGCCACCGTCACCGGACTAACCTCCGGGGTGGAGTACCGCCTCGAGGTCACCGTCAAGGACGTCAACGGCATCCTGTCCTCGACGGGTACCAGGTTGGTCACCCCGTCCTACACCTCACCGGAAGCACCAGTGATCACTGCTGTGGATTCCGGGGACGGGTACATCCTGGTCACGATCACCAACCCGCCGCCGCAAGGCGACGAACCGGAGATCTCCCGCAACGACGTGTACCGGCGGAAAGCCGCGGACACGATGTTCGAGCGGATCGCCACGGTGGAACGCAACGGGTCATACAAGGACTACACCGCCGCGTCCGGGCAGTCCTACGTCTACAAGGTGACCGGGGTGGTTTGAGTGGCGCAGGCCGACAGCAACACCGTCACCGCCTTTCTGACCTTGCAGGGGGTGTGGCTGCATGACCCGACCGACCCGGCCGGGACCGCGGCGCAGTACCTGCATGGTGGTACTGGGCGCACCGACTCGCCCGCGTTGGACTCGACAGAGTTGCAGTTCGTCGGCCGCACCCTGCCGGTGTTCGAGTTCGGGGAGGCACGCGCCGAGCAGATCCGGACAACAGTGCAGGTGCCCCACGGCGCCGATTGGGCTACGCAGGTCGCCGCGTTGGAGACCGTGGCCGCGTCCAGGCGGGTGTGGTGTTACCGGGACAACCGTGGGCGGAAGGCGTTCGGGCAGATCCTGATCCAGGAGACAGACCAGCAGTGGGGCACGCAGGTTGATGTGACCGTCAACCGTGCCGACTTCACCGAGGCGGTGTGATGCAACCACTGGCTCAGCACGGGTACCTCGGCTCGGAGGTCCGTGACGCGCTGCTGCGTCGTACCGGGACGTCGACGATGACGTTCTGGTACGAACACCTGGACCAGGCCAACCGGCGCCTCGGGGACCTGACGAATGTCCTGTCTGGATCGGTCACCCACGACTACTTGGCCGATATCAAACGCACTGCGACGTTCACCCTGGCCGACACCGGGGGGATCAACTACCTGTCCGACCGGATCCGCCCGTGGGCTCGCATAGCCCTACCCCGCACCATCCGCACGTTCGGCGATGAACTCGACGCGGTTCCGAACCGGCTGTTGCGGTGGCAGTTCGACGAACCATCCGGGGCGGCTGCCGCCGTTGACGTCTCTGGTAACAACCGGAGCGGAACCGTATCTGGCGGGGTCACCACCGGCCGTCCCGCGCTGGTAGCCACAGGGTCGGCGTACGGGTTCGACACCACCACTGCGGCGACGGTGTCCGCATCCGGCGCCGGGACGTGGCTGGGTGGCGTCGACCGGGTCACCGTCGTGTCCTGGATCAAAGCGGACTCGACCGGGCATGACCGGGGTTGGCTGTCGGGCACCACCCCGTCCGCATCAGGGGACCGCAGTCTCGGCGCCCGGTTCGCTGCCACCGGTCCGCTCGGGTCAGCCACGGACTGCATCCGGGTGTGGGTGCAACTCGACGATCCGGGAAGCACGATCGTCGCAGCAGAAACCGGGCCGCGCACCGCGACCACCGAAACCACCTCGGTGATCTGGTCGTGGCAGTCCGGTGTCGGTATCCGTGTCTGGCTCAACGGGCAACCCGCCGACCTGTCGGGGAAGGCGAACTTTACCGCGATCGGCTCACTGGCCGGAGTGGACATGTTCGTCGTGGGCAGGTCCCCAGACTCGGGTAAGGGCGGGTTCGGCGGAACTGTCGACGACGTGTCGGTGTACTCGGCGATGATCGACGACGCGACAGCGCTGCGCATCCACCGGGCCGGCACCGCAACCGGCCCCTACGGCACCTCGAACTTCGCCGAATGGCCACAAGGCGTCTTCCTGCTCACCTCCCCGACCCGGAAGGCCGACCCGAACGGGGTCGTCACCCGCGAAGTCAAAGCCTACGACCAAGGGTTGATCCTCAAAGACGATAAGACCACCAACCGGTACGCCGCCGCGTCAGGGACCCTGTACACCGATCAGGTCACCACAGTCCTCACCGGTGCCGGTATCACGGATGTGAACCTCACCCCGTCATCGCTGGTCATCCCCACCACGATCGAGTGGGACCCGGGCACCCCGAAACTGACCGTCGTCAACGACCTGCTGGCCGCGATCAACTACGAGTCGATCTGGTTCGACGAACACGGCCAGGCGGTGGTGCAACCGTATGTGTCCCCGCAGGTCAGACCGTCGCAGTTCGTGTACACCGCCGATACCCAGTCGGTCATCACCCCCGGAGTCGAACAGACACTGGACCTGTTCGGCGTGCCCAACAAGTGGGTGCTGGTGGTGTCCGAACCGGACAGGGGCCCACTCACGTCCACCTTCTCCAACAACGACCCGGCGTCACCGACGAGTATCCCCAGCCGGGGGCGGACCATCGTGGAGGTACGCACCGGGCAGCAGGCCCCGACGCTGGTAGTCCTAGACGAGTTGGCTGCACGCGCAGGGTTCCGCGCCTCACAGGTGTACGAAGAAATCACCCTGCCCACTGGTCTGATGCCGATCCACTCCCACAACGAGGTGATCACCCTGGTGTACCCGGACCTGGGCGTGTCGGAGAACTACTCGGAACGGCAGTGGGTGCTGCCGTTGAAAGCGGGTGCGACGATGCAGCACATCATCCGCAGGATTGTGAGCGTGTGAGCATGGACCCACGCTCATTCCTGGCCACGGTCATCGGCGCGACGTCGGCGGCCACGGCAGGCGACTCGGCGAACAAACCCGTGCGCCTGGCCACAGTAGACCCCGGCTACACCGGCACCGACCCACCCCGGGTCACGTTCGACGGGGAAACGGCGCTGTCATCGAAGCACTACGCATACCTGGACTCCTACCGGCCAACGGCTGGTGACCGGGTCGTCCTCGCACCCGCCGGCACCACCTACGTCATCGCCGGTGCAATCTCCGGCGACACCAGCCAACCCATCCGCTCCACCGACATCCTGAACAACTCCGTCGCCGCCACAGGAGGTTTGGTCAGCACGGCGGGCAGCGTCCCACGTCTGACCACCACCGCAGCCGACATACCTGGGGCGTTCTGGACGTTCACCACGCTCCGATCAAACGCGGTGTGCTCGGTGACGGCGGTGTTCGACGTCGAGTCCAGTAACACGACCAGCACGACAATCGGTGAG
>DATCXL010000170.1:0-4851 GCA_036565825.1 Mycobacteriales bacterium | reverse complement strand
ACGTCGACGGAGGGGCTAGGTGGCTGACCTGAAGAAGGGCGCCCGCATCACGGGTGCAGCGCGCGACAAGCTCGCCGCGGACCTACGGAAGAAGTACGATGCCGGCCAGAGCATCCGAGCTCTCGCCGAGGCTCACGGCAGATCCTATGGCTTCGTGCACCGCATCCTCACCGAGTCGGGAGCGACGCTGCGTGGCCGTGGCGGAGCGACCCGCAGAAAGAAGAAGTCGTCCTGATCCCCACTGATCGCCTGACCGAGGCGGGGCTGCTCGTCGAACTCGCCTCTCACGGTGCCGACGTCGTCGTCACGGTCACCCTGGCCCGACCCGAACGCCTGAACGCCCAGACCCCGCACATGTGGTCCGCGCTGCGCGACATTGGTCGTGCGTTGCCCGGCACGGTCCGTGTGGTCGTGGTCAAGGCGCAGGGGCGTGCCTTTTCCGCAGGGCTCGACCGTGCCGCGTTCACCCCCGGCGGCATCCCCGGTACTCCCGGACTCCTCGACCTGGCTCGCCTGCCCCGCGAGCAGGCCGAGGAGGTGATCGCCAGCTACCAGCAGGCCTTCGGATGGCTGCGCCGCACCGATCTGGTGTCGGTGGCCGCGGTCGCCGGCCACGCCATCGGCGCCGGATTCCAACTCGCGCTCGCCTGTGACCTGAGGGTACTGGCCGATGACGCGCAGTTGAGCATGGCCGAGACCGGCCTGGGCCTGGTCCCCGACCTGGGCGGTACGTTGCCGTTGGTCGAGCAGGTCGGCTACGCCCGGGCGCTGGAACTGTGTGTCACCGGCCGACGGGTGGGTGCCACCGAGGCCGAAAAGCTTGGCCTTGCCACCGCTGTGGTGCCACGTGGTGACCTCGACTCCGCCACCGACGACCTGGTCGCCGCGCTGCTGGCGCCGCCTCGCGCCGCGGTGACCGAGACCAAGGCGCTGCTGCGCGCCGCGACCGGCGGAGACCACGCCAGGCAGGAGGCGTTCGAGCGGGCCGCCCAGGTGCGCCGACTGCACGACCTCGCCGGCATCAACGAGTGACCAGAACCGGCCGCGCCGGCCGCGCCAGCCATGTCGGCCATGTCGGCCAGATCGGCCATGCCAACCGGGTCGCCCGGATCGATGGCCGTCGGCGGTGTGCGGTGGTCGTCCGCGAGGCGGGCGGAAGGATCGCGCCATCAGCCGCGTTCGACCAACACCGGCCTGATCGGCGTCGGGGTCGTGGAACCGACACGGGGAAGTTTTCTCGGTGGTCGCTGGGACGCGGCCCGGCCGCGCCGGCGCACGGCGGCGGACACGGGAGGATGCGATGAGCATGCCGGGCGACCATTCGCACTGGCAGACGATGCGGTCGTTCCGTCGGGACCGTTCGGTGGTGGCGACGAAGCTCACTCCGGGCACGTTCTGGCGCATCATGCGGTTCGCCGCGCCGTACCGGTTCGCCCTCGTGGTGTTCCTCTGCACCGTGGTGGCCAGCGCCCTGATCGGGGTGGCCACGCCGGTCCTGGCCGGCCGGGTGGTCAACGCCATCACCAGGCAGTCGGACCTGTCGGTGGTGGTGCACCTGGCCGTGGCGATCGCGGTACTGGCCGTGTTCGAGGCCGGGCTGTCACTGGTCCAGCGCTGGTACTCCGCGCGCATCGGTGAGGGCCTGATCTACCAACTGCGGACCAGCGTGTTCGACCATGTCCAACGCATGCCGGTGGCGTTCTTCACCCGTACCCAGACCGGTGCGCTGGTCAGCCGACTCAACAACGACGTGCTGGGCGCGCAGCAGGCGTTCACCTCCACTCTGTCCGGAGTGGTGTCGAACGTCATCGGGTTGCTGTTGACCGCCGGGGTGATGTTCACGCTGTCCTGGCAGATCACCGTGCTGTCGCTGGTGTTGCTGCCGCTGTTCGTGGTGCCGGCGCGACGGGTGGGACGGCGGCTACAGGAGATCACCCGCGAGTCCTATGCACTGAACGCGTCGATGAACACGACCATGACCGAACGGTTCAACGTCGCGGGTGCGCTGCTGGTGAAGCTGTTCGGCCGCCCGGCACAGGAGTCCAGTTCGTTCTCCGACCGGGCCGGACGGGTACGTGACATCGGGGTGAGCTCGGCGATGTACAGCCGGACGTTCTTCGTCGCGTTGACCCTGGTCGCCGCGCTGGCCCAGGCACTGGTGTACGGGCTGGGGGGCTGGTTCGCCCTGTCCGGTCGGCTCGATGCCGGCACCGTGGTAACCCTGGCCCTGCTGCTGACCAGGCTGTACGGGCCGTTGACCTCGTTGTCGAACGTGCGGGTTGACGTGATGAGCGCCCTGGTGTCGTTCGAGCGGGTCTTCGAGGTGCTCGACCTGGCACCGATGATCGACGACCGTCCCGGTGCGGTGGACCTGCCCGCCGACGCCCGCACCGTCGAGTTCGACGACGTACGGTTCAGCTACCCGGGCGCCAGGGAGGTGTCCCTGGCATCGCTGGAGGAAGTGGCGGTGCTGGACAGTACCCCGGCGCAGGAGGTCCTGCACGGGGTCAGCTTCCGGGCCGAACCCGGCCAGTTGGTCGCGCTGGTTGGCCCGTCCGGTGCGGGCAAGACCACCATCAGTCAACTGGTGCCCCGGATGTACGACGTGGACGCCGGTTCTGTCAGGGTCGGCGGACGCGATGTTCGCGACGTCACCCAGGCCTCGTTGCGCGCGGCGATCGGTGTGGTCACCCAGGACGCCCACCTGTTCCACGACACCATCCGGGCGAACCTGCTCTACGCGCGGCCCGACGCCGACGACGAGCAGATGTGGCAGGCGCTGCGCGCCGCCCAGATCGTCGACCTGGTCGCCGGGCTGCCCGACGGGCTGAACACCGTGGTCGGCGACCGAGGTTATCGACTGTCGGGTGGGGAGAAGCAGCGGCTGGCGATCGCCCGGGTGCTGCTCAAGGCGCCGTCGATCGTGATCCTCGACGAGGCCACAGCGCACCTGGACAGCGAGTCGGAGGTGGCCGTCCAGCAGGCACTCAACGCCGCGTTGGCCGGACGTACCTCCCTGGTCATTGCGCACCGACTGTCCACCGTGCGTGGGGCGGACCTCATCGTGGTGCTTGACGAGGGCAGGGTCGCGCAGAGCGGCACCCACGAGCAGTTGTTGGCGTGCGGCGGCCTGTACGCCGAGTTGTACCGCACCCAGTTCGCCCGTGCCGAGGCCGCGATGTCCGATGCCACGGTTCCGACCGGCCCCGCCGCCGGAGTCGCGCTGTCCTGACCGTGCCCGGGCAGGGCGCGGACCGGACGTGGCGGCGGGCTACCCGACGGACCGTCACGGGGGCTGGTTTGCGGTCGGTATGGCCGGGTACCACGCGGCCATGGCCCGTACGCGTGTCGTGGTGACCGGAGGGTCGGGTTTCCTGGGGAGTCATCTGTGCGAGCGGCTGCTCGTCGCTGGGTGTGAGGTCGTCGCGTTGGACAGTTTCCTCACCGGGACACCGGCGAACGTCGCCCACCTGATGACTCACGAGCTGTTCCGGCTGGTTCGTTGCGACCTCACCGACTTCGTGCACGTGCCGGGTCGAGTCGACCTCGTGCTGCACTTCGCGTCCCCCGCCTCACCCGTCGACTATCTGCAGATGCCGTTGCAGACACTCAAGGTCGGTGCGGTCGGCACCTGGCACGCGCTGGGACTGGCCAAGGAGAAGGGCGCCCGGTTTCTGCTCGCCTCCACCTCGGAGGTGTACGGCGACCCGCAGGTACATCCGCAGTCGGAGGGGTACTGGGGGCACGTCAATCCGGTCGGGCCGCGTGGGGTGTACGACGAGGCCAAGCGTTACGCCGAGGCACTGACCACGGCCTACCGGGACAGCGAGGGCCTCGACACGGCCATCGTTCGAATCTTCAACACCTACGGCCCGCGGATGCGCCCGGACGACGGTCGCGCGATTCCCACGTTCATCCGTCAGGCACTGGCCGGTGAACCGCTGACGGTGGCCGGAGACGGAAGCCAGACCCGGTCGGTCTGTTTCGTCGACGACACCGTCGACGGCATCCTACGGATGGCAGACAGCCCACACTCCGGACCGGTGAACATCGGTAGCCCGGACGAGCGGTCGGTACTGGCCATCGCGCGCCAGATCATCTCCGCCGCCGGCTCCAACTCGGCGGTGACCTTTGTCGGCCGCCCGGTGGACGACCCGGGGTTGCGCCGCCCGGATACCGACCGTGCCGCCCGGCTACTCGACTGGCAGCCGCGGGTGGGCTGGTCGGAGGGACTGGCCGCCACGGTGGCCTGGTTCCGCGACCGACTCGCGGTGGGCGCGTAGGTGGTTGCTCGCAGGCTCTCGCCGGGCAAAACTCCGGCTCAGGGGATCCGTAGTGCGAGGGCCGGTGTGCTGTGTTGTCCTCTGTGGGGAGCTCCGCTCCACCCACACCCACCTCAACACCTCTGCGGCACGCTCGGCAGGCATCTTCGCACCAACCGTCCAACCGTCCAGCCGTCGGCCCGCGGTGGTGGAATCGCCGGACGGCGGTCAACCGGGCCACCGTTGCCCCGCCAGCAGCGCCTCGGCTGCGGTGACCACCTCGGCCTCGCCGATGCGCAGCAACGCGGGATCGGGCCACTGCCCGTGCGGGTCACCAGATCCGTTCCCGTGCCACAGCACAGCGTGCCGGCCAGGATCGGACAACGGGCCCCATGCCGTCGGTGGTGTCGGTCCGAACAGCCGCACCGATGGAGTGCCGTACGCGGTCGCCAGGTGTGCCACCCCGGTGTCGCCGCAGCAGACAAGTGCCGCGGACGCGACCAGCACACACAGTTCCGGCAGCGACAACCGCCCGGCGAGCGAGGCGGACGGCGCAAGGCCCGCGTCGGCGGCGACCGCCGCGGCCAGG
>DATCXL010000160.1:0-3199 GCA_036565825.1 Mycobacteriales bacterium | reverse complement strand
TGGTCCTGCGCGCGGGTCTGGCAGCCCGGGCCGCGCTGGCCCGCCGGGTACCGGGTGCGGGGGAGGGCGCCCGCCCGACCCGAAACGCGGACACCGTACGCTGAACGGCCCCTGCCACGACCATCTGAGAGCGTGTTCCTGGACCACCTTCGCAGCCGGACCGCCGGGGGTCCGAACGCGGCGGACCGCTGCCCGAGCGCACCCACCGACGACCCGAAACCGACTCTGAGGGCAGACCCATGCACTACGCCGTGATCATGGCCGGTGGCGCCGGCACCCGGCTGTGGCCGCTGTCACGGGCGACCCGGCCCAAGCAACTGCTCACCGTCGGTGAGGCGCGTAGTCTGCTGCGGGTCAGCTACGACCGGGTGGTCGGGGTGGTCCCGCCGGAGCGGGTCTACGTGTGTGTTTCCGCGGCGCACCGTGACGCGGTCCGTGCGGCGTTGCCGGATCTGCCCCATGACAACGTGCTGGGTGAGCCGTGCGGGCGGGACACCGCCAACGCGGTCGGATTCCCTGCCGCGGTACTGCACGAGCAGGATCCCGACGCGATCGCGGCCTTTGTCACCTCCGATCACCTGATCGAACCGGTGGACGTGTTCCAGGAATCGTTGCGCACCGCATTCGCGTTGGCAGTCGAACGTCCCGGGTCGCTGGTGACGTTCGGGGTCGTGCCGGCCTACCCGCACACCGGTCTGGGGTACATCGAGCGGGGTGAGCCGCTCGCCGAGCCCCAGGGCTCGGGCGGGTACGCGGTCGCGGCGTTCAAGGAGAAGCCCGACCAGGCCACCGCCGAGTCCTATGTCGCCTCCGGGCGGTACTACTGGAACAGCGGCATGTTCGTCTGGCGGTGTGACACCGTGTTGGCCGAGTTGGCGACCCACCTGCCAGAGGCGTACGGCGGGCTGACCGAGATCGCCTCGGCGTGGCGGACTCCGTCCTACCAGCAGGTGTTGGAGCGGGTCTACCCATCTCTGCCCAGGATCAGCATCGACTACGCGGTGTTGGAACCGGCCGCCCGCGGCGACGGTGCCGACATCGTGGTGGTGCCGCTGCCGGTCGACTGGTTGGACGTGGGTTCCTGGCCGACATTGGCCGAGACTCTCGACCGGGACACCGACGGCAACGCCCGTGCCGCCATGGCCGTGCTGGTCGATTCGGCGGGCAACATCGTGGTCAGTGACGACCCGGAGCACCTGGTCGCCACGGTGGGGTTGCGGGACATGATCGTGGTGCACACCGGTGACGCCACCATGGTCTGCCCCCGTTCGGCTGCCGAGAGGGTGAAGGAGCTGGCCACCGTGGTCCGGGACCGCTTCGGCGCGACCTACCATTGACCGGCTCGACCGACTCCGCCACGGCGGGCACCGTGTGGCGCCCCGGCCGGCCGGTGGATCTGTGCCTCACCCTCGCCCCGCTGTCGCACGGTCCGGCCGATCCGACCTGCCGGGTGGCTGCCGACGGGGTGCTGTGGCGCACCGCGCTGACCCCACACGGCCCGGGCACCCAGGCCGTCTGGCTGGCCGGTTCCGGCGAGGTGCATGCGCGGGCCTGGGGACCGGGCGCGGACTGGCTGGTCGACGGAGTGCCGGACCTGCTGGGCGCCCGCGACGACGTGACCGGGTTCGATCCTGGTCACCCGGTGCCGGCCCGGATCTGGCGTCGTCACCCCGGCCTGCGGGTACCCCGCACCGGACTGGTGTGGGACGCCCTGGTGCCCGCGGTACTGGAGCAGAAGGTGACCTCGGTGGAGGCCTGGCGTTCGTGGCGGGAGTTGGTGCGCCGGTTCGGGCAGGCCGCGCCCGGTCCGGCACCGACCGGCATGCGGGTGGTACCGGCGCCTCGGGTGCTGGCCGACCTGCCCAGGTGGGAGTGGCACCGGGCCGGTGTGGACATCTCGCGGCGGCGCGCCATCCGGGCCGCCGCGGTGGTGGCGCCCCGACTGGCAGAGGCGGTCGGGATGGAACCGGCCGCGGCTCTGGCGCGGCTACGGGTGGTGCCCGGTATCGGGCCGTGGACCGCGGCCGAGGTGGCCCAGCGCGCGTTCGGCGACGCCGACGCGGTGTCGGTGGGCGACTATCACATCCCCGGACTGGTCGGGCGGGTGCTGGTCGGTGAACCATTGGACGACGAGGGCATGCTGACCGTGCTGGAGGAGTACCGGCCGCACCGGCATCGTCTGGTGCGTTTGCTGGTAATCGGTGCCGCCCGGGCGCCCCGGCGCACACCCCGCGCGCCGATCCGGAACTACCGGGCGATGTGACCGCCGCCTCGGTGAGGTTGCCACCGCCCAAATATTCTTACGACTTTTCCGTAATGCCGTCACTCAACGGGGATCGGGCCGTTGATGCCGGTACAGGCAGACGCACTGGCCGTGTCGGCGTAGCTGCGGCCTGACCCCGGGGACCACGGGGCGGCATGGCAACCGGGTGTTTGGGGGGCGGTTGCCATGCCGACCCGGGTCACCAGGCACCGGCCGGACCGGCCGCGTCCGACCGTGGCGGTGTGCCCGTGGTCAGCTGGCCTCGGTCAGGATCGCGTCGGACAGCGGTGGCCACGCCTGCGCCGCCCAGTCACCGAAGGTCCGGTCGGTGAGCACCACGCACGCCAGTCGGGCGGCCGGGTCGACCCACAGGAAGGTGCCGCTGCGGCCGAAGTGCCCGAAGGTGGCCGGACTGTTGCCGGTGCCGGTCCAGTGCGGAGATTTCGAGTCGCGGATCTCCAGCCCCAGCCCCCAGTCGTTGTGGACCTGCCGACCGAATCCGGGCAGCACTCCGGTGAGCCCCGGGAACTGGACGGTGGTCGCCTCGGTGACCGTGTCCGGGTGCAGCACCGTCGGGTTCAACAACTCGATGGCGACCCGGGCCAGGTCGTTCACGGTGCTGGTGGCCGCGTGCGCGGGTGAGCCGTCGAGCGCGGTCGAGTCCAGGCTCAGTGGTTCGCACAGCGCCTGGTGGAAGTACTCGGCGAAGGGCATCCCGGTGGCCACTGCCACATGTTCACCGAGCGCCTCGAAGCCGGTGTTGGAGTAGATCCGCCGGGTTCCGGGCGCGGCGGCTCGCTGGACCCGGTCAAAGGCCAGCCCGGAGGCGTGCGCGAGCAGGTGGCGCACCGTCGAACCGGCCGGTCCGGCCGGTTCGTCCAGGTCGACCGCGCCCTCCTCGACCGCGACCAGGCAGGCCATCGCGGCCAGTGGCTT
>DATCXL010000017.1:0-4886 GCA_036565825.1 Mycobacteriales bacterium | reverse complement strand
GCCAGGGTGCCGCCGATCACCTCAACGATCGCCTCGAAGGCGGCGCCGACCACTGGAATGGCCACGCACACCTGCGCCGCGATCATCGCGGCCAGTGCCGCGGCGGCCTCGATGAGGAACGTCTGCTGGGTGCTGGTCAGGTCGTTCTTCAGGTCGTCCAGCGCGGTCTTGTTGGCCTCCGCCGCGGTGGTGGCGTCGGCGACCTCCTGGCCGAACCTGAACATGAAGTTGTCGAACGCGGTGCGGGACGGTTGACCCTGCGGCCATCCCGCGTCCAGCACACCCATGCCGGGTTCCAACGAGGCCGAGAAGGTGTCGAGGCTGCGGTGCACGGCCTCCCAGAGCCCGGTCGCCTGGTTCAGGTCGTCGTCCAGCGGGGAGAACGCGGCCCAGCCGATGCTCGCCGCGATCGCGACCGGCGCCATCACCGCTGCGGTGTCCAGGATGCCGGCGACCGCGATGTTCTCCGCCGCCAGTGTCCAGCCGACGCCCAACACCACAGCCTCGTCGGTGGTGGTCGAACCGCCGTCGGTGCTGGCGCTGCTGGAGCTCCTGCCCATCTTGGGGCCGTTGATGATGGTGGCGCTCTCGGCCGCGTCGTGGGTCTGCGCCACCTTGTTGAGCCCGTTGACGGTGGCGATCCACTTGTCCACGCCACCCTTGAGTTCGTTCTCCCAGTGGGAGCGGGACTCCTCGTACTTACCGCCGACGATCGCCGACCCGATCAGACCGAACGCCAGTGGGTTCAGGGTGGCGTTCTTCGCGCCGTTGTACGCGTTGCTCAGCTTGTTGAACGGTGTGCCGGCGAACTGGCTGGCCGCCTGCACCACCTGGTCGCCGTCGATCTCGTACGTCACCGGATACCTCCCGCCGCGCTTCCAGGGGGACAGACGCGGCACGTGGCGGTGAGGTTCCATAACCGTCGGTACCATCGTCGGCGTTGGAACGACGCGACGCGACCGGCACGATCGACCTGTCTGGGGAGCAGCACCGGCTATGGAGTCGCCCGAGAGACGGACGGTGTTCGGGTCCCGCTACGCCGATCGGGGGCTGGCCCGTAAGGCCGTGCTGATCGGCGTCATCGGGTTTGTCATCGTGGCGCTGGGCACCGCCGTGGGTCACGGCTCGATCGTGGTTCCGGCCCTGGCGCCGTTGTCCGCGGTGTTCCTGGTGGGGGGCGGCCTGCGACTGACCGGCCGCACCCACCCGTACCGGATCGCCCTCGACCCCGGTGGGGTCGAGGTGCAGGCTCGTGGCCGTACCTCGCGGCTGTCCTGGAGCGACGTGTCGGCGTGGGGTGTCGGAGACCCGGTCGGTGGTCGGGCGCGCGGCCGTGTCCCCGCGGTGCTGGCCTGGCCCGCAGCCCACGTCACCGATCCCGCTGCCGGTGGCGCGGCGGCGATCTGGTCCGGCCGTGCCAGGGCGTGGGTCGTGTGTCTGCCGCACCAGACCGACGGCACCGTCGAGGAGATCACCGGCGCGTTCGCCCTGGTCGCACCGCAGTTGCCGTACCGGGACGGGAACTGACGAGCGCGGTTTCTACCGTCCTGGGCTCGACCTCACGTCTGAAGGAGTACGCGTCCGTCCATCCTGCGTGGCCGGGCCGGCTGGCCCGGATGAGCGAGTTGGCTTCGTCGTCATGGAACTCCGGATTCGCGGCAGGTGACCTGCACCCCATCGTGGTCCTGTGTCGTGGCCCGCTCCGTGTGTACCGCCGGGTCGGCACGTCAGGATGGCTCTGGACAAGTCTAGATTGACCCTGGATGGGTCTAGTTTAGGCATATCCTCCCTAAAACATACTTTTGCTGTTGGTATTCGAGCGACGTTCTGTGCTTGATCATCTAGATTAGGGGCAGGACGGTGCTTTTGCTCCATACCGGGCATTTGGGGTGGGCGTGTGTTCCGATCGGACAGGTACTACCTGAGGCGGCGGCGGGTCCGTGTGCTGATCAGGCCGGTGACGGCCGGACTCACCTCGGTGCTGGTGCTCGGCATCAGTCCCGGCCTGGCGGCATCGCCGTTGTCGGGCACACCCGTCGCCCGGCACCGGGCCGAACCCGCGCCCAGCCAGCGATGGGGTACCGCGGCCGGACAGGACCACATCGTCGGATCGTCGGGTAACCGGACGGAACCGAAGACCCTGCGCGGCCAGTACCCGCTGCGCCACGAACCACCGACGCCACAGGCACGGCCGAACACGGCACGGGTGGTCACGGCCGCACCGACGCCGGTGCGGGGCTACGACCCACGGACCAGCACCGAGTTGCCGAAGCGGCGCGGCGCGCACGAGCGCACCTACGCCAATGTCGACGGGACGCAGACCAGCGTGTTCTCCACCGCGCCGGTCAACTATCGGCGTCCGGACGGAAGTTGGGCGCCGATCGATCCACGGCTGGTACCGGCTGGGAGCTCTGCCGGTGGGTCGGCCGGCGGTTGGCACAACGCCGCGGACTCGGTCGACATCCGGTTGGCCGGTCGGGCTTCGGCGCCGACGCTTGTCCGACTTGGCCTCGACACCGACCACGCGGTCGGTTTCTCGCTGTACGGGGCCTCCGGCGTGGCCGGGCGGGTCGCCGGCGAGTCCGTCACCTACCCCGACGCCATGCCGGGTGTGGACGTGCGCGTCCAGACACACGGCGGCGGGGTGAAGGAGACACTGGTCCTCCGCTCGCCTGCGGCGCCGCGTTCGTTCCTGTTCCCGCTGCGGCTGACCGGACTGTCGGCGAGGATCGTCAACGGGCAGGTGGTGCTCGCTGACTCGTCCGGGGTGGCCCGGGCGACGTTCCCGGCCGGGTTCATGACCGACTCCAGCGACGACCCGGCCACCTCGACGGGGGTCACCTACCGGCTGGTGACACTGGACGCCGGGCAGGCGCTGAAGGTCACCGTCGACGACGCCTGGCTGTCCGACCCGGCCCGGGTGTTCCCCGTGCTGGTGGACCCGAGCGTGTCCTCCAACGGTCCCGACAGCAGCCTGGTGGTGCAGGGTAGCTCGTCCCGCGCGGGTGGTTCGGAACTGCTGGTTGGACCCGAGGGTGGGTCGCCGGCCGCCTCGTACATCAGGTTCGGCGGCCTGGCCAGCTCGCTGGCCAACGAAACTATCTACGGCGCCCAGTTGCAGGTGGTCAACTTCGACGCGGCGTCCTGTCGCGCCCGCACGGTCAGCGTGTACCCGGTGACCCAGTCGTGGTCGTCCACGTCGAGCTTCTCCTACCCAGGCCCGTCGGTCGGGTCCGTACTGGACAGTGCCTCGTTCGCCTACGGCTTCATCGGGTTCGGACAGTCGCGGTCGAACTGCCCGGCCAACGCCAAACTGTTCGACCTCGGCGCGGCCGGCCGCAAGCTGGTACAGGGCTGGGTGAGCGGCCAGGCCAACAACGGGTTGGCGCTGCGGACATCGTCGACTGACCCGCTGGCGTGGAAACGGTTCGCCGGACCCGACACCGTCAACCCGCCGACGCTGTTCGTCACCCACAGCCCGTACAACGCCAGATACGCCATTCCCGACCCGGTGCCCGAACCCCCGGTGTTGCAGAACCAGTCCGGCCAGGTCAAGGTCACCGTGACCAACACCAGCGCGCAGACCTGGACCCCGGCGGCCTACTACCTGGCCTACCGCGCCTACGACGCGGACACCGGTCACGCGGTGACCCAGCAGCGGTCGGCGAACCTGCCGGGCAACGTGGTGCGCGGCGCGAAGGTGGTCCTGGACGCCACGATCAAGGCGTTACCGCCCGGCCGGTACTTCCTGGACTTCACGATGGTGCACACCGGCGGGCCGGTGTTCACCGACGAGCAGGTGCCACCGGCCCGGATCGTGCTCGAGGTGGTCGACATCCCGCCGGTGCTGGAGGCGCTGTTCCCGCCGAACGGGTACCAGGCGCAGACACTGACCCCGCAACTGTGGGCCAGGGCGCTGGACATCGACGCCCCGCCGGGTTCGGCACTGTCGTTCCGGTTCGAGGTGTGTGAACAGAACGACGCCGGCGACCCGGTGAACTGCACCACCACGCCGTACCAGACCGACCAGGCGTGGACCGTGCCGGACGGACTGCTGTCGTGGTCGAAGACCTACCTGTGGCGGGCGTTCGTCAAGGACGCCACCACCGAGGTGCCCTCGCCGTACTCGGCGCTGCTGACCTCGGTGCCGCAGCCAGAGATCACCTCCCGGGTGGCCGGCGCGCCCTACGGCACCCAGGACAAGGAGTTCGACCCGCAGGTCGGGAACTTCTCCACCGCGGCGGTGGACGCCACGGTCACCACGGTGGGTCCGGAGCTGAACCTGGTGCGCACCTACAACAGCCTCGACCCGCGTTCGGACGGCTCGTTCGGGGCTGGCTGGTCCACCCAGTACGACATGCGGCTGGTGCCCGACGACGACGGCTCGGGCAACGTGGTCATCACCTACCCGGACGGGCAGCAGGTCCGCTTCGGCAAGAACCCGGACGGCAACTACGTACCCCCGCAGGGGCGGACCGCGTCGCTGACGGTGAACGGGACGAACTGGGTCCTGGCCGACCGGTCCGGGACGACGTACACGTTCTCAGGTACCGGGCGGCTGACCAGGATCACCGACGCCGCGCTGCGTTCGGTGGTGCTGACCTACGACTTCAGCACCGGCCGGCTGGCCAGGGCACAGGTGTCGAACTCGCAGACGAACACCGCCGGGCGTGCGCTGCACTTCACCTGGACCGGCACGCACGTGTCCAAGGTGTCCACCGACCCGGTGGGCGGCACGCCGCTCAGCTGGACCTACACATACGCCGGTGACCTGCTCACCAGGGTGTGCGCGCCGGACTCCACCTGCACCACCTACAGCTACGCCGCCGGCTCGCACTACCGCGGCGCCGTGCTCGACGACCGGCCGGAGTCCTTCTGGCGGCTCG
>DATCXL010000156.1:0-2865 GCA_036565825.1 Mycobacteriales bacterium | reverse complement strand
CGGCGAGCAGCTGCCAGTTCCCAGCCAGCACCACGTCCAGGCCATCGAGGTCCATCTGCTCGAAGAACCCAACCCGCGACGGGTAGCCAGTCCCGACGAAACTGAAGTCGCATTGGAGATTCGGCACCAGTGGGCCCGGGCAGTGGACGGTTGGCCGGTAGGCGTGCGGGACGTAGCGGGTGCCCTTGGGGTACCGCTCGAGGTTGGTCGGGTCGTTGAGAAGGTTCAGGTCGGCGTGCGGGGCGAGCTCCAGTTGCCGCTCGTCCTCGTACGGGGATTCCGTGTGGATGATGACGACGCGGGTTCTGCTGCGCCTGGCCCGGTCCAGGATCGCGGTGGGGATGAAGAACCCGGAGATCACCAGCAGGACATCCGGCCATGTCGTGTACAGGGCCGAGTTCAGCGTCTCTGCAGCGATGTCGTAGGTCTGCTCAGGAGTCAGCGCCCGCGCGAAGACGCCCGGCTCCTTGGTTTCCTTGAGCATCGACCCGAACAGGGCCAGCCGGTCGTCGAGGTTGAAGACATGGCAGTCCTGGCCGAGTTCCCTGAGCGCTTCCACCCAGCCGACATAGAGGTCGTGAACGCTGAACGCCGGTCCCGGGTGGCAGACCAGCCACCTCACGTGCCGACCTCCACCGTGAACTCGGCACCGTTGAAGGACATGCCCCCCCACTCGACATCGCCCACGTTGGACACGTTCGTGACCGTGGCCCAGGCCACGGTGCCGCCCAAGGTGCCGTCGACCGCGGTCTTGATGGACTTCGACCCCGACGTGTCGATGTAGTCCGACAGCTGGTCCTGCGACGACCGGTCCGTCGCCGCCCCGATGATCAGCTTGATGACGTACGTGGCGTCGAACGCCGTCCCGCCGAGCGTCACCTCACGCAGGAACGCGTCCGGCGCCGGGACCACCACCGCCCACGGCGGGTCGGTGTAGTCCTTCCCGAATGCGCTCGCCCGATACTGCAGGGCAGTGATCGTCTTGAGGCGGGTGACGATCGCGTCGGCGACCGCGGAAATGTCCATCACGCCACCAAAACGGGGTTGAGGACGTACGGCTGCAGCAGCTCCACCACCTGAGGCAGGGTCTTGACCCTGATCGGCCCGAACTGGTCGAAGCCGGCAACGCCGAACGGAGCCCCGGCGAGGCGGAAGTAGTGGCTCGCCAAAATGAGGCAGGCCTGTTTGACGTTGGCCGGCACCGTCGCCCAACCCCAGTTCGCCGTCACCTGCAGCGGTGCGATCTGCGTGCCGTACAGCACGCACGGGAACCAGTTGTTGCCCACCGCCCGGATGCGCCAAGACGGCCAGCCTGACTCGCCGTCAACGATGCCGTTCAACGGTTCCAGTTGGTAGTCGGTCGTGGCCCAGGTGGTTTCGTAGACACCGTCCCCGTTAGTGTCGGTGGCGATGATCAGGCCGGTGGTGGTGGAGATGTCATCCACCACCGCGCACGCGTACGAGTCCGGGTAGTACACGCGGGCCGATACAGAACCGGCGGCGTTGAACTGGCGGTGGCAGTACTTCTCGATCGACCGGGACGCCGAGTTGAGGGCGTCGGTGATGCGGGTGTTGTCGGTCGTGTCCGCCGTCGCCTGGCCGAGGTAGCCCTTCAGCTCGTCGGACGTGGCGTAGTTACCGCCCAGCGCCATCGGTCCCCCACTTCTGTTTGACCCTGGCCATCGCGTCGTGGAAGCCGTTGAGTTCGTCCGGGTCTCGAGAGTTGTTGGTGTTGTGCGCCACCAGTTCGTGGCCGCCGCCGACGCACTCGTTGGGTAGGCCGCGGGCCGCCATCTGCAGGCAGGCATCGGCGTCGTAGCCGTGCCAGCCGGGAATCGTCTCGTCCCACTCGACGTGCTGGGCCGTGGCCAGGAGCAGCCCGTCGAGGATTGCGCAGGGCCCGCCCTCACCGAAGCCGAGAACACCGTGGCGGCCGTCGACGACAGACCCGAGACATACCCCGCTCCACCACGGCAGCGCCACCGTCCGGCTCCCGACCACGCCGACCATGCCGACAGCGTCGGTGGCGTGCTCGACCAGTTCGGCCCGAAGCCGGGGCAGGTTGAGGATCTGCACGTCGTGGTGCACGTAGCACCGCACCGGGAAGTCCGCCTTGGCTTGGCCCTCGTTGTAGGCCACCGCGATCGACGGCGCGTTCTCAACCACGATCACCTGGTCTGAACCGACATCCACCATCGACGCGGCAAGGTTGCGCAGCAGGATCGTCGGGTCGTGGGAGGCGACGATCCAGGAGATCATGACCGCGGCGTGTAGTAGTAGTCGACGGTCACCTCAGGCACGAACACCCACGACGCGCCGGCAAGCACCCACGCCTGCACCAGCTGCCAGTCGACGCAGTACTCCGACGGCACCGGCCACCACCCGAACTTCAGGTGCGTGTCCCGGCGCTGCATGATGATCGACGAGTCGACCCGGCCATGCTCCGGCGGTTCGGCGCCGATCTCGTCACCTAGGCCGTGGCGGAACATGCGGCTGTAGGCGAAGTCCCGATCCGGATGGGCCGCCAGCGCATCCGCCAACCGTTCGACGTGCTGCGGCCGGAACGCGTTGTCGTCATCCAGGTAGGCGATCAGGTCCCCGGAGGCCACCTCGAGGCCGCGGTTGCGGGCCCGGGCACCGACGTTGACCGCGTCGTCGTAGTGCTGGTCCACCTCGACGTACACCACGTTCAGCCCGGCGACGAGTTCACGAAGCTCCGGATCCGGGCCGTCGGAGGCGACCACGATCTCCACCGGCACGGTCTGCTCCCAGACGGACGGGATGGCCCGCTGCAGCAGAACGTCGCGCCGCTGCCACGTTGGGATGATCACCGAGGTCTTCACGCCGGCACCAACGCCATCTCAG
>DATCXL010000147.1:0-2328 GCA_036565825.1 Mycobacteriales bacterium | reverse complement strand
GGTCCTCGCTGGCCGACGCCGCCTACGTGTACGCGGTGCCGGCGGCCGGGTCGGGTGACATCGTGTTGGGTTCGACCGGCTGGCTCAAGGGCGCACAGCTGGGTATCACGCTGGTCGGGCTCACCATGGTCCCGGTGGTGACCGCGGCAGTGGTGGACGCAGTCGTGAGCACCCGACTGTCGCGCACGCTTGGTCCCCAGCCCGGCCGGATCGAACGGCACATCGTGGTGTGCGGCCTTGGCGACGTCGGTTCCACCGTGATGGAGCAACTGCACGCCCTCGGAGTACCGCTGGTGGGAGTGGAACGGGACGAGACAGCGTCGGGTGTCCGGCTGGCCCGCCGGCTGGGCATCCCGGTCGTACTCGGTGACGCCAGCCGGACCGAGACACTACTGGCCGCCCGGGCCGAACACAGTCGGTGCGTGCTCTCGGTCACCGACAACGACGAGACGAACCTCGAGGTGGGTCTGTCCACCCGAACGTTGCGACCGGACGTGCGGGTGGTGCTGCGACTGTTCGACGGCGAACTGGCCCGGCTGGTCGAGAGCAGGTTCGGTATCGACATCTCACGCAGCGTCTCCATGTTGGCCGCGCCGGCATTCGCCACGGCCATGCTCGAACGCCGACTGGTCGCCACCATCCCGGTGGGACGCCGGGTGCTGGTGCTCGCCGACGTTCCGGTGGCGCCGACATCCGCACTGGACGGCGTGCCGGTGTCGCGGGCCAACCGGTCCGGCGACGTACGGGTACTCGCGGTCATCCGCGCCGACAGCGAGATCTACTGGACACCTCACGAGGGCATGCTGCTCGCCCCCGACGACCGGCTACTGGTGCTGGCCACCCGCCCCGGGCTCAGCCATGTCCTCCTGGACCGGGCCCCGGCAGAACCCCTGACCTCGGGAAGCGATCCCTGACGACGACGTCTGACGGGCTGGAGGGCCAACAGAATGATGCTGCACCATGTCGAGCTGTACGTGTCCTCACTGCGCACCTCGGCGCAGTGGTGGGGCGCCCTGCTCACCAGGCTGGGCTGGGCGCCGTACCAGTCCTGGGACACCGGATGCTCGTGGCGCAGCCGAGACGGGGTCTACCTGGTGCTGGTGCAGGCTGCCCCGGACGCGTGTGAGCCGACCTACCACCGGCGCCGGGTCGGGCTGAACCACCTGGCGCTGTGTGCCGGCAAGCCCGCACAGGTGGACGCGCTGGCCATGGAACTGATGACGCACGGCACCCACATGCTCTACGCCGACCGGTACCCGTGGGCCGGTGGCGAGGGCCACTACGCGGCCTACCTGCTCGACCCGGACGGCATCAAGGTGGAACTCGTCGCCGACCACCGCTGAGCACTCCGTGTCCGGCCGGACCGCCGATTCCAGAATGCCTTCCGACAGCGCTGTGGCGAGGGTGTTGAGGGGAGGGCGAAAGGCACGAACCAACCTGACCATCCCGGCCACGCCACCAGCGTTTGTTTTTGAGGGGGAGTGCCCCCGCGGAGGGCAACACAGCACCATGCCCCTACGGCGGGACCCCGGAGACCGGGGCTCCGTCTCGGCGAGGATCTGGGATCAACCCTCTAGAGCCGCACTGGCCGGCCCAGCCGGGCGTGCACACCCGGTGAACACAGCACGGACGGTGGGGTGTCCACCGGCACCGGCACGCCCGCTGCGGCAGCCAGTTCGTCGTGCCAGACGCGGAGTTGCGCTCGGTGTAGTGGCCATGGTTCGTGCGACATCGGCAACCACCAGGTCCTGCCGAGGCGACTGAGGTGCAGGCCCCATCGGGCGGTGAGGAAGATGTCCAGCGGCGACGGATTGACCACCGGGCCACCCGGTTCGACCAGCCACTCACTGACCACCGCGTCGGCGGGCCATCGCCGCCGACAGCGGAACCCGATGACACCATCACCCTGGCCCATGTCGCCGAGGTGGGACCAGCGGTAGGGCAGCCCGGTAAACAGCCGACCGGCCAGGGCCACATCGGACCGGTCCACGTCCAACGACAGGAACACCACGCCCTGCCGACCCTGTTCGTCCCTGGAGTACAACCGCACGTTGACCTCGCCGAACCCGCCCAACCGGCCGCTGCGGCCCAGACTCGCCGCGGTCGCCCGGAGCCCGACCAGGCCCAGGTAGGTGTGCTCGCCCAGCACGTCGGGTTGGCAGCCGGCGGGGAACAGGTGGGCGACGGTCGCCGGGGCGATCGGCCAGTGCAGGAACGTCACCATGCGCAGTGTCTGTCGCATCAGGACCGGTCCGGGCAGCGGAGCCGGGGTCACCGACGGTACGGGGTCACCGGGTCGCGCCGTCAACGCTGCCGGGCCGGCTGCTG
>DATCXL010000138.1:0-2671 GCA_036565825.1 Mycobacteriales bacterium | reverse complement strand
ACGATCGGCTTGATCGTGCCCAGATCCGGGCAGGGGCCCACCCCGACCTGGCAGTCGATCGCACGCAGCCGGGCCACCGCCTCGGCCAGGTGACGCACCGACTCGGCCGGGCGGATCCGGTTGGTCACGTCGTTCGCGCCGATCATGATCAGAGCGACATCCGGGTGGAACGGCTCGACCCGGTCGAGTTGGTCGGCCAGGTCGCGGGACTTGGCCCCGACCACCGCCATGTTGACCAGTTTCACCGGCCGTTCGGACACCGCGGACAGCCCGGAGGCGAGCAGCACCCCGGGCGTCTCGACGGTCTCCCTGGCGCCCAGCCCGGCCGCGCTGGAGTCACCGAGCACCGCCAGGGTGACCATCGCGCTGTCGCCGGTGCCCCAGATACCGTCGCCGGCGGGTGCCTCCCAGCCCGGTGTACCGACCCAACGGCGGGCCAACTTCGCCTCGCTGAACAGCACACCCCACAGTGCCGCGCCGAGCAGACCGATGCTCCCGCCGCCGTAGGCGGCCGCGGTAACGATGCGCCTGGCCCGACTCGCCCTGCTCACTGTGCACCCCCGCCGCTTGTCAGCCCTGTCCCAGTGGTCGGCCCTGTCCTCGGTGTGGTCGTGAGGTTGGTCTTCGGTCTGAGGTTAGTTCGGGGCTGCGGCATCGGCTGGTCGGTATCCGGCGCGGCACCGGGCGACTCATCGCACCCGTCCACGTAGGAAGGCGCGCACCGCCTCTCGGGCGCCGTGCCGTATCTCGACGCCGTGGGTGAACGCGGCTGTCTGGTAGTCCAGGTCGCCCAGCACGTCGGCCGAACGCCGGTTCAGCTCCACGTCGGTGCAGAACCAGGGCGGCGGCCAGCGCAGCCCGCGCATGTTGAACACCGCGTCACCGGTGATCAGCACCCCGGACGGTTCGTGCAGCAGGGAGACATGCCCGGGTGTGTGCCCCGGAGTGTGTACCACCCGCAGGCCACCGGCCACCGGGATAACCGTGCCGTCCCGGAACTCCTCGGCGACGGCCACCTTGGCGAACCCGCCAGCCAACAGCCCGCCCAGTCGCGACCCGCGCGCGGTGCCGTCCCGTTGCGGCAGTCTGCCCTCGCGCAGGTAGATCGCGTCCCGTTCGTGGGTGGCCACCGGTGCCCCGGTCGCCTCGACCAGCCGGGCCAACCCACCGGCGTGGTCACCGTGCGCATGGGTCACCACGATCCGGCGCACCTGCCGCGGTTCCGCCCCGATGGTGGCCAGACCACCCAGAAGACGGCGTCGAGCCGACCTCAACCCGGCGTCGACAAGGGTGATCGAGCCATCTTCGTCGCGAAGGGCGAACGAGTTGACCAGACTGGCAGGAGCGGTCGGAATCCGCCACACGTTCGGTCCGAGCGGTACGGCGGCATCACGGGCCACGTCTTCACCTCCGACAGCCAGATTAGGCCATGGCCTAGCCTGGGCCTCGCGGTCGTCCTGACAGTGAGGTCAGTCCCGCGTTGTGGAAAGGGAACTCCGGTGCAGTACTACGAGTCGCTGGTTGATCTCGTCGGCAACACACCACTGGTCAGGCTGAGCAGCGTCACCGAGGGGATCGCCCCGCTGGTGCTGGCGAAGGTCGAGTATTTCAACCCGGGCGGATCGGTGAAGGATCGCATCGCCCTGCGGATGATCGAGGAAGCGGAGAAGTCCGGCGAGTTGCGGCCAGGTGGCACGATCGTCGAACCCACCAGCGGCAACACCGGGGTGGGGCTGGCGATCGTGGCGCAGCGCCGGGGGTACCGGTGCGTGTTCATCTGCCCGGACAAGGTGTCCGCCGACAAGGTCAACGTGCTGCGTGCCTACGGCGCCGAGGTGCGGGTCTGCCCCACCGCGGTGCCACCTGAACACCCCGACTCCTACTACAGCGTGTCCGACCGGCTGGCCGCGGAGATCCCCGGGGCGTGGAAGCCGGACCAGTACTCGAACCCGAACAACCCGCTGTCGCACTTCCACTCCACCGGACCGGAACTGTGGAAGCAGACCGACGGGCGGATCACCCACTTCGTGGCGGGAGTCGGTACCGGCGGCACGATCAGCGGTACCGGCCGGTACCTCAAGGAGGTGTCCGACGGTCGGGTGCGGGTGATCGGCGCTGACCCGGAGGGGTCGGTGTACTCCGGTGGAACCGGCCGGCCGTACCTGGTCGAGGGCGTGGGTGAGGACTTCTGGCCGACCGCCTACGACCGGGACATCTGCGACGAGATCGTCGCGATCAGTGACCGGGACTCGTTCCTGATGACCCGGCGGCTGGCCCGCGAGGAGGGACTGCTGGTCGGCGGGTCCTGTGGGATGGCCGTCGCCGCCGCGCTGCGGGTGGCCGAGCATGCCAAGCCCGACGACGTGATCGTGGTCCTGCTGCCCGACTCTGGCCGCGGCTACCTGTCGAAGATCTTCAACGACGACTGGATGGCCGACTACGGGTTCCTGCCGACCGCTGGTGCCGACGACATGGTGGTCGGTGACGTGCTGTCCCGCAAGGGTGTGCAGATGCCCGAACTGGTGCACGTGCATCCAACCGAGACGGTGCGTGAGGCGATCGACATCCTGCGCGAGTACGGGGTGTCCCAGGTGCCGGTGGTGCAGGCCGAACCTCCGGTGATGAGCGGGGAGGTGATCGGGTCGGTGGTCGAGCGCGACCTGCTCGACGC
>DATCXL010000130.1:0-2404 GCA_036565825.1 Mycobacteriales bacterium | reverse complement strand
CACGCCGACCGCTCGGTCACCCTGGCCACCGTGCTGCCGCTGGCGTTGGCCGCGATCGTGCGCGACGACGACCGGATCATGGTCGGCCTACAGGTGCACGGCCGATCCGGTGACGTGAGCCGCGACATCGGGCACGTGTTGGAACAGGCGCTGGCCGCCGAACCCGGTGCGATGCTGTCGGTCACCGGCATGCCCGGACCAGGACCCCGGTTGCAGGACCTGCTCGATCCGGCGCCGATCGAGATCACCGTGCACGACGACTTCGGGTTCTGGTTGGACGGCTCGCAGGAGCCCAGCCCCGAGGTACGTGCCTCGCTGGAACGTGCGAACTCGGCGGTGACCCCCACCGGCCGACTCGGGTCGGTGCAGGCGGCGTACTGGTGCGACACCGGAACCAAGGCGCACCTGCGCTGGGTGATGACCGAGGATGAGGACCGGTTGCTCGACGGCATGGCCCGACTGGCCGCCGCCGGAGCGCTGGGGCTGGGCGAGGGCACCCGCCACGTCGGATCGTTCCGGGCGCACGGCCGACTGGTACCGGTGTGGGACCTGCCCCGCGACGCCAAGGCCGAGGACTGGGAGGAGCCGGCGGCGGCACTGTGGGCGCGGCTGACCGAGGCGCTGGCCGACGACTCGCCATTCACCGACGAGCAGCGGCGCTGCCGGGAGGGCCTGCGCGGCCGGCAACTCGCGCTGCGTTGACCGCTCCGGGCCCTCGCCGGGGCCGAGCCCCGGCTCGGGGGTCAGGTTGTACGGGTGGGCGTGCTGTGTTCCCTCTGCGGGGGGAGATCCGCTCCACCCCGCGCCCCCCTCAGGGACACACGCTGCTGGCGTGATCAGGGTGGTCGGGGGCTCGCCCCGACGCACTCACACCCGCACAGGACGGCGCGAACAGGGTGGTCGGTCGTCCCTGTGCTGCTCCACATCTGGAGCAGCACAGGTCAGATGACGGCTATCCCAGCGGGTCACGCACCACCGGGCAGGACATGCAGCGTGGTCCGCCACGTCCGCTGCCAAGTTCGCTGCCGGCGATGCGCACCACCTCGACGCCGGCCTCCTCCAGCCGGGCGTTGGTCTCCACGTTCCGCTCGTAGCCCACCGCCAACCGCGGCGCGATGCACAGGGTGTTGTTGCCGTCGTCCCACTGCTCGCGTTCGGCGGTGACCGGGTCCAGCCCGGTGTCGATCACCCTTACCTGGTCGATGCCCATCGCCTCGGCCGCGGCCAGCAGGAACGGCCGGGGCTCGGAGACGAACAGTTCGTCGTCGTCCCGGGGGGTCACCGTGTAGGCGGACAGCAGGTCGGCCATCGGCGGATACATCACCACCGCGTCCACGTCGACCATCGTGCACACCGTGTCCAGGTGCATGGTGGCCCGCTCCTGGGTGATCGGGACCACCAGCACGGTGTGCGCCACCCCGGCGGTGAACGCGTTGCGGGCCAGTGACTCCACTCCGGCCGGCGTGGTGCGCTGACCGGTACCCACAGCCAGCACGCCCGGCCCGAGCAGCAGCACGTCGCCACCCTCCAGCCTTTCCCGGCTGGGCGGGTACACGAACTGTGCACCGGCGAACCGCGGATGATGCTGGTAGATCACCGACACCAGGGAGGCCTCGCGGCAACGGGCCGGCATGGACGGGCTGGCCACCGCCACCCGGTCCCGGACCCACACGCTGGAGTCGCGGGTGAACAGCAGGTTCGGCAGCGGGTCGATGACGAACGAGTGCTCGGCCATCAGTCGGTAGGCGATACCCCGGCCGGTCTTCAGCTCCCGTGGCGCCAGCCCGGCGGTGAGCGCCAGTGCCAGTTCGGCCGGATGCAGATCGGCCAGGTAGGAGGCGACCACGCCGCGCAGGGTCGCCCCCAGTCGTTCGTCGTCGAGCACCGCGGCGATCGCCTCGACCCGGGCCGCCGGCACCTCCAGGGCCCGTTCGAGCAGGGGTACCAGATACAACACCTCGACGCCGCGGTCGGTGAGCGCGCCGGCGAAGGCGTCGTGCTCCTCCTGGGCCCGCCCGACCCAGGGGATGCCGTCGAACAACAACTGGTCGTTGTTGCGCGGGGTGAGGCGTTTGAGTTCAGGTCCGGGTCGGTGCAGCAGCACCGTACGCAGCCGGCCCACCTCACTGTCCACGTATGGCGCTGGACTGTCGGTCATCGGGCGAGGGTAACCGGCGGAGTCATCCCCCGCCCGAAGGGCCACCGGCGGACACAGGCGGTTCAGGCGGGTTCACCGGCCGGTCGGCTCGGCCGACGGGATCAGTTTGCCGGGGTTGCAGATGCCGCGCGGGTCCAACCGGTCCCGCACCGCGCGCAGTATCTCCACGCCCAACTCGCCGATCTCAGCGGTCAGCCACGGTCGGTGGTCCAGCCCGACCGCGTGGTGGTGGGTGATGGTGCCGCC
>DATCXL010000113.1:0-2126 GCA_036565825.1 Mycobacteriales bacterium | reverse complement strand
CCAGGCGATCGTGACCAGCCTGTTCGGCCGACGCCCCGAGTAGCAACCACTCAGGGGAGAACAGGTTGACACCAGGAGGCCAGGACAGAGAAGGGGACCTTGGGACCGTGGACGACCACGTGACCGAACACCGTTGCGGTGGCGTGAGCCAACCACTCGGCAGCCTCGACTTCGGCCACATGACGATCCAGGCCCACTGCCGACAGTAGAGGACGCAGCGAGTATGACCCGCCGGCATTCATGTGCAACCGGGCGGCAAGCCGCATCGAGTCAAGGAGCGGCCGGGCCGCCAGGTGGTCAGCGACCTCGGTAAGGATCCGCAACGCTCGACGGGCGTTGTGAACGACCACGGTTCGATCCCCCAACGCCTCGACCACCTGGATCCACACCTCCGCCAGCGGCGGTGCGGTACGCAGTTCGGCGTTGGTGATCCCGTGTACCCGGGTGGTCATCAACGCGGTCACCGGCGCAACAGGCCGTACCAGCCAGCTCACCGGCTCGCCAGCGTGTCCATCCGGGGTGATCGGGCAGACCGCGATCTGTACTGGCTCAGCCGGTTCCTGGCCGTTGTCGCAGACCGCGAGCGCGACCAACGACGGCAACCCCGGCCGTGGCCGTGCGGGCCTCGATCTGGGCACCGGATGTCGGCGAGCGTCCGTCATGGTCGACGCCGAAACAGGCCGTGGACGCGTGTCACGCCGGCGTCCACCTGGGTGGACGGTCGCACTGGTCAATACGGTCCAGCCGTGCCCGGTACGGGCAACCTCGTACCCCGCACCCACACACGTCCGTCCCGGTGCGCTGGTGCCATTCCGCCATCCCCCTGGCGAAAAGGCGCAGGTCCCCTACGTCGGCGTCGCAGTAACAGCATGATCGACGTGCCCGGCATCGGGCACACACATCAGGTCGAGACGATAGGTCCGGGCGCACGTGCTCGACGCCCAACCCGACGGGTGCACACCCTCGCCCCACCGGAGACGAACCCCGCCCTGTCGGCACGGTCATCAAGAGAACCCTTCTATCTCGCAACACTGCACCCGCGGTACACGCCATCTGCCCTGGCCTGCACGACTGACGAGCGATCGAGCCGATGTAGGTGGGCGACAGACGTGAGCTAATCGCTTCACAACGGATGTCGGACAGGGTTGACACCGCGCTACGACAAACTCATGACACGATCGATAAACGACATCCGGACGCGCCGCGATCGACCAGAGCGCTGCATCGAGGTAACCGGCAACGTCGGCCACATACCAACTTGAGCAGAACTTCCCGACGAACAGGTGACGCCACGCCCGTGACGAGGGCAGGGTGAGTTCCGAGGGAAACCACTGTCCGAAGTCCGCTCGGTGTGGCAGGGTCAATATCCCGCTGGCCTGCGGTGAACGACGGGAACTGTGCGGCCAAGGAGGAGGGCAGCACGCTGGCGAAGTGGCGCGGCCAGTTCGAGATTCTCGCCGTACGTGGTGGTGTGGAGGAGTTCGGTGATGACGGCGAGCTCGGCGAACCGCCCAGTGGAAGTGCCGAAGAGGCCAGCGAACTGGTCCCTCACACGGGCGGCAACCGTGGGAACGAGCAAGCTGTAACTATGGAGCATTGCTGCGTCGTAGCCATCAGGAGCGATGCCCCAGCCTTCCCAGTCGAGAATAGACAGGTGCGGGCCACACAGGTTCGCGTAGTGAAGATCGCCGTGGGCAGTTGTCCAGGAGTCGGAGGCATGGTCGTGGATGTGGGTGCCTAGGTAGTGCGGCATCGCCCAGGCGAGGAATCCCTCGTGGAGCGTGACCCGATCGGTAGGGACCACAGCGATGTCATCCAGGGCGCTGCGTAGGGCGAACCACCACGCACTTGGCAGATGTGGATCAGTGGTGAGAACCGCATGGCGGGCGACTGGGCGAACGGAGACGGATTGGTGAAGTTCGGCACGGTATGCCCACTGCTGGTCAGTCCAGTCGTGGTAGGCGAGGAGACGCGGCCTCGGCACAGATGAAGGGATGGACCGTTGAGCGTCTATCGCACCGTTCCAGAAGGTCTCGATGATCTGGTTGGCTGGGACGCTGTGGAGACGCAGCCACCCGGACCAGCGTCGGCTAATTACCGCTTGACCCAGCGTTCTCCCGTGCCAG
>DATCXL010000011.1:0-11197 GCA_036565825.1 Mycobacteriales bacterium | reverse complement strand
GCGGCGGCACCATCGGTCAGTTCGGCCACGTCGCCACCCACGTGCACGACGGCCGCGTCGCGGGCCGGCCGGGCCGTCCACGGGATCGGTGAGGACAGCGCCCAGTCCAGCTTCACCGTGCCGTGGTCCCAGGTGAACCGGTTGAGGTCGCGACGCAGTCGTGGTGACAGGTGTGCGTCGCCGACCAACTCGTGGTAGAGCGCCGGGGCGGTCACGTCGGCGAGCACCGCGCGGGCTGGTTCGACATGCCCGTCAGCCAGCCGTATGCCGGCCACGCGGCCGTGGCGCAGTTCGATCCGGGTGACCGGGGCGTCGCACACCAGGCTCCCACCGCGACTCGCCAGCCGGCTCACCAGCGCCTCGGTCAGCCGGGACGCTCCACCCTCGGGCACCGGGTAACCGACCTGCTGACCCAGCATTGCCAGGATCCATCCGAACAGGCCGCTACCGGCCCCCTGCGGGCCCAGGTCGCTGTGCATGGCGTTACCGGTCAGTAGCAGTCGGCCGCCCTCGCCGGCGAACCGCTCCTCACCCATCCGCTGTGCCGACAGGAGTGCCCAGCGGGTGAACCGGAGCACGTCCGCGCCAGAACCCAGCGCCCGCAGCAACCCGAGTGCGGGCCGGAGCGGAGGGAACGGCCGTAGCAACGCGCCCAGGACGTGCGGCCCGACCCGTTGCCACTGCTGGTACATGGTCTGCCAGGCCGCGCCGTCAGGTCGGGCGAACCCGGCCAGCGACGCGGCGGTCCGATCGATGTCACGAGACAGCACCACACACCGTCCGTCCACGAGCACGTGGGCCAACTCGACCGGGGCGTGTCGCCAGGTCAGGCCGTGCTCCTCCAGTCGCAGCGCACGCAACACCGGGGATGCCGCGCCGAGCGGGAAGAACGCACCGCCCAGATCGCTGTGAAATCCGGGTGCGGACAGGTCTGCGCTGCGCACCGCGCCGCCCGGTTCACCGTTCGCCTCGAACACGGTGACCCGCCAACCGGCGTCAGCGAGCATGTTCGCTGCGGTCAGGCCGTTGTGTCCAGCGCCCACCACTATCGCGTGCTGTCGTCGACCCACGATGTCGGCCGTTCCCGCCGCGGCCCGATCCAAACCCGGGCGGGGTCGGCGACCTGTTCCGACAACCCCTTGTGCGCCGGGTTACCCGGAGCCTGGGTACGGGTACATCTGCGGCTGCACCGCAGCACTCGGAGAGGCGAGACAACCGGATGGAACCGGGTTGGACGCGGACGCACTCGATCCAGCGGGAAGGTCGGAGGTGATTCCCATGCGCAAGGTCGCGGACTGTCGACAGATACCCAACACTGTTGGGTGCACGCTCACCATCTCCGGCGAGGAGGATGAGGTCATCCAGGCAGCGGCTGAACATGCGATGTCCGTGCATGGTGAGAAAGACTCACCCCAAATGCGGGAGATGATCCGGTCGAATCTCCGCGACGATGGTCGGGCGTAGACGAGTAGTCCCAAGCCCTCGCCGGGGCTCCGCCGGCGAGGGCCTGGAAAACCAACAGCAGCGGTGTCAGTCGGTCTCCGAGGACCGGACCAGGGGAGGCCGCCGGGCATGGTCGGCGAGCAACCTGGAGTTGACGTAGCGTTCGACCACGAAGGTCAGGAACGGGATGGTGCCAGCCAGCAGTACAACTCCGGTGACCAACAGTGACCACCGGCTACGGATTGCCAGGTCCAGCGCGAACAGCAGGTAGATGATGTACAGGAACCCGTGTGCCGGTCCCACCACGGCGACCATGGCTGGCTGGTCGGCGAAGTACTTCAGTGGCATGGCCACCAGTACGAGCAGCAGCAGGCCGACGCCCACCACGTAGGCCATCACCCGGTATCGGGTGATGGCGGCTGAGTACCGGTTCGCTGCGGTGCTGGTCAATGCTCACGCCTCCCTGTTACTGGGTCGTCGGGTCCTTGGCTGTCGGTGTGGGTTCCTGTTCGGGCCGGCATGGTCGGTCTGTGACCTCACCGGGTCCGCTGCTGCCCGTCTCCGGCGTTGAGGTCGGCCAGGTACCGGTTGTAGGCGGCCAGTCGCTCGTCCGGCTCCTCTGTCGGGGGTACCGGGGCGGGCCGAAGCCGGGTCAGCACCCTGGGTAGCTGGGCCTCGTCACCGGGCTCGGGTTGGCGGTCGCTGCCTTCTGTTTCCTGTGGACCAGCCTTCGGGTTGGCCTCCGGCTCGACCCCTGGGTTGGCCCTGGGCTGGGCCTCCGGCCGGCTGTCGACGCGGCTGTCCTGGATGACACGCCACCACATGAACAGCACGAACAGCGCGAACGTCGGCCACTCCAGCGCGTAGGCGTAACTGCGCAGGTTCCCGGCCTCCCCGCGGCCGAGCTGCCACCAACCCAACGCGAGGAAGGCGGCGGCCAGTACGACGGCCAGCACGTGCAGAGCAAGCCATCGTGGGCTGAGCATCGACCGACGCACGCCACGAGGGTAACCCGGCCACCAGGCCGGGTCGGTGGCTGGCCCCGTACCCGGGACAGGTGCGCACCCCGACGCTGGATGTGGAGTCGCGCCGCGAAACGGGAATCGCCAGGTCGTCGGCGGTGTTCGGGCTCCGTCAGGCGACCGTCGGAAGGGGCCGTGATGGTGACCGTGGAACTCACCGACGAGAATTTCGACGAGACTCTGCGTACCGCCGACATGGTGCTCGTGGACTTCTGGGCGGCCTGGTGTGGCCCCTGCCGGAGGTTCGGGCCGGTGTTCGAACGGGTGGCTGAGCGGCACGGCGACATCGTCTTTGGCAAGGTCGACACCGAGAACCAACCGGAGTTGGCGGCCTCCTTCCAGATCGCCTCGATCCCGACTCTGATGGTGGTCCGCGACGGAATCGTGCTCTACGCCCAGGCCGGTGCGCTGCGCGAGCGGTCGCTGGAAAACCTGATCACCCAGGCGCGACTGGTGGACATGGACGAGGTACGCACGGCACTGGCCGAGCAGACCCACGGCCGCCGTACCTGAACGGCCGCCGTACCCGAACGGTCCCGGTGATGTTCTCGCCGAAGGACGTCGACCGGACAATGATGTCGACCCGTCCGTCGAGATTGTTCCTCGGTCCGGGTTGTCCGTACTGACCGCGGCTCATCGAGACCTCCTGCCGCCCCCGCCGGGGTCGGATCCTCCCCGTCCGGGATGTAATCACCGTTGCTCTCGGGTACATCCGGCATGGCTGTTGATCAACGAGAGCTTTCACCAGTATTTTCGGGTGTCTATGCAAACGTGCCGGAAGTCGAGGGGTGTTGTACCGGTGGGATGGCCGGGCCAGGCTCGGGGCCGCACACCGAAGCCACCTGATTCTGGCCAGAAGGCCGTGCCGGCGCTATCCGGCCCGGAGTTGAATTACCTGCTCATGCCGTCCGCACACTCTGGTGGTGCATCGGTGTGTGATGAGCTCGCAAGGTCCGTGGTCGCGCGCGCAGGAGTGGGACTCAACAGGTGACTTATCCGGTCAGCGGGGCGCACGCCCCGACCAACCGCGCGCCCGGCTCCGGTCCGTCCCCGCGACGGCGGTTCGCCCGGGCATGGATGCGGGCGATCACCGGAACGAGCTACGTTCCGATGGATTCGGCTGAGATCGAGGACCTCCTGCTGGCCCTGAGTGACAAGCTGGTCCTGGGGTTCACCGTGGTACCCCTGGACCTCACCGGTCCACACGAGGTCGGCCAGGCACTGGTGCGCGCCCACTTCACCGGTACCGAGGCACTCGGCCACACCGTGGCCCTCCTCGGTGAGTACCTGCTCGCCGAGGCCGAACGCAGCAACCCCGGCTGCGGCGTCGGTGACGAGTGCAGGTCGCGGCTGGCCGCGGTGCAGGGGGCGCTGGCGGCTGGCTTCGCCGAGGCGTTACGGGAACGCACCCTGGCCGAACAGGAGGCGATCCGGGACGCCGTGTTGCTCGCCCGTGACGAGGCCGAGCGTGCCCTGGCGCAGAGCGAGGCGCGGTTCCGGGCACTGTTCGAGAAGGCCGCCGTGGGTATCGCCATCGCCGACATCGACGGCCACATCCTCAACGTCAACGAGGCGCTCGCCGGCATGCTGCGCTGCCCGGCCGAGGAACTGGTGTCCCGCCGGATCAGCGACTTCCTACACCCCGACGACGCGTCGAGTCTGCGCGCCGCCTATGCCCAGATGAGGGTTGGCGAGCGCGACCACTTCCGCGGCGAGAAGCGGTTGGTCGGCCGGAACGGCATGCCGGTGTGGACCCAGGTGGCGGCCTCGCTGATCCGGGACGTCGCTGGCGCAGCCCGGTACACCGTCGCGATGTTCGAGGATGTCTCCGAGCGGCACCGGCTGCACGTGCGGCTGCGATACCAGGCGATGCATGACCCGCTCACCGGACTGCCCAACCGGGCTCTGTTCCTGGAGCGGCTGCGTGAGGTGTTGGCCAACGCCGGCCCACGCACCCGGATCGGGCTGTGTTACCTGGACCTCGACGGGTTCAAGGTGGTCAACGACAGCCTCGGTCACGACGTGGGTGACGAACTGCTCGTCACGGTCGGACGGCGGTTGGACGCCTCGGTGTCGCAGGCGGGCCACCTGGTCGCCCGGATGGGCGGCGACGAGTTCGTCATCCTGATCGAGGACTCCACCGGCAACGACCAGGTGATCACCCTGGCCGACCGGGTGTTGTCCGGACTGACGGAGCCGGTGCGGGTACGTGGGCACCAGTTGACGGTGTCGGCGAGCATCGGGATCGTGGAGCGGCCGGTCGCCGCCGCGAGTGCCGCCGAACTGCTCCAGGCGGCCGACATCACCCTGTACTGGGCGAAGTCAGAGGGCAAGGGTCGCTGGGCGCTGTTCGACGCGGATCGCAACGCGCGGCAGATCACCCGTCACACGCTTTCGGCGATGATGCCAGCGGCGTTGGAACGCGACGAGTTCGTGGTCGACTACCAGCCGCTGGTAGAACTGTCCGGAGGTGCCCTGATCGGCGTGGAGGCGCTGGTTCGCTGGCACCACCCGCGCCTCGGCCTGATCATGCCCGACCGGTTCGTCGAACTCGCCGAGGAGACCGGGCTGATCGTGCCGTTGGGCCGACACGTGTTGGCCCGGGCATGCGGCCAGGCCAGTGCCTGGCGTTCCGCCGCCGGCGACGCGGCGCCCTTCGTGAGCGTGAACCTCGCGGTGCGCCAGTGCCGTGACCCCGGGCTGGTCGGCGACGTTGCCCGCATCCTGGAGGAGACCGGGCTGGAGCCTGGGCGGCTACAACTGGAGATCACCGAGAGCGCCATCATGGGTACCGACGACGAGGCGCTCGCCGCGCTGCACCTGCTGTCGTCGATGGGGGTGCGGATCGCCATCGACGACTTTGGCACCGGCTATTCCAACCTGGCCTACCTGCGCAGGCTGCCCGTGCACGCGTTGAAGATCGCCGGCTCGTTCGTGGAGGGTCTGCGCTCGGGGAACGACGCCGTTGTCGACACCCAGATCGTGGCCACCCTGGTCTCACTGGCGCACGCGCTGGGCCTGGCCGTCACCGCCGAGGGAGTGGAGACCCGGGCACAGGCCTGTCGGTTGCGGTCGCTCGGTTGCGACGCCGGGCAGGGCTGGCTGTTCGCCCGACCGGGGCCCCCGGAGCGGATAACCGCACTGCTGGCGGCTGGTTGCCCGCTGGTCGACGGGCTCGACCAGTTGGGTTGACGGCCGGGGCACCTGTCTGACCCCGGCCGACTTGATGCTGGGACGTACCGCCTAAGAGCGAAAATACGGGCGAAACAAGAATGGCCTCGACGTTGTCACGGTGTTCGGCCGGTCGGGCGACCTGCCGCGCCACGTGGGTCAGGGCCAGGCGCCCGATGCGGGCGTCGAGGTGGACGTCGGGGTGGGTGCGCGGTGGAGCCTGAGTCGGTCCCGGGGCCAGAGGGTCGTTGTGCTTGAGGTCCGCTACCGCCCGCCCGGTCATCGACCGGACGGCCAACTGGACCGTCGGTCGGGCCTTCATTGCCGGCACCGGTGGGGTTCGGGCGGCATCGGCAGATCCGCGTCAGCAACCGTGTGAGTGGGTACATGGTCACCGGCGGCGGCCGGACCCATGGCGGCACGGGCCGCCGGAGTCGTCGAATGTGCGATGTGGACGAGGGGCGCCTGCCCCCTGCGCGACGAGGAGCGGGTCAGGTGGGAAGACGCTCACATACGCCGTCCCGCATCCTGCAGGGTTGGCTGACCACACTGGAATGCACCACCGAGGTCCGGGTGGCGATGTCCTACCGTCCCGACGACCCGTACGCGGTCACCGTCGACATCCACAAGACCCACGGAGTGGGTGTACTGCGCTGGGTGTTCGCCCGCGACCTGCTGTTCGAGGGAATGAGTGCCAGCCGGGACCACCCGGCGGGTCCGGACCGGGTTCGCGTCTGGCCGGACACTGTGGATGGAATCCAGAAGGTGCACATCGCGCTCATATCCTCGACAATCTGCCTGGTGGAGTTGCTTCGCGGTGATGTCCTCGGTTTCCTTGTTGACACCCTGCAGGTTGTGCCCACGGGTACCGAGTCGCGGTTCCTCGACATCGAAGCCGGGCTCAGGCGATTGTTGGCCTGACCGACCGTGACGGCATGGGGGTGGCCTACGGTGGGTTCGGAAACCACGATCACGGCGGCGCGTACCCGACACGACTCCGACGCCTGGCCGGAACTGCCATGGCAGGCGTGGCGGTCCACGGCCATGACACTGCACCTGTTCAGCCAGGTGCTGGGCAAACTACGACTGGCGATGTCGCCGGCGGAACCGAACTGGGGTCATGTGCAGCTGCACGTGACGGTGTCCGGACTGACCACCGGACCGCTGCGCTACGGCACCCGGGTGGTGGAGGTGGAGTTGGACCTGGTCCGCCACCGAATGTGCGCTCGCGAGTCGGGAGGGACCGAGACCAGCTTCCCGCTGACCGACAGGTCGGTCGCGGCGTTCTATGCCGACATCATGACCGCGTTGGCGTGCCTCGGGGTCCGCATCGAGTTGAACCCGATGCCGCAGGAGATACCGGACCCGATCCCGTTCCCCGAGGACACCGGGCACCACGACTACGACGCGGCCTGGGTCCGCCGCTTCCACACCGTGCTGCTCTCGGTGGACGATGCGTTCACCCGGTTCCGCGCGGGGTACCGAGGTCCGCACAGTGGGGTTGGCCTCTTCTGGGGCAGCTTCGACCTTTCCTACTCCCGCTTCTCCGGCCGGCCGGCCACACCCCCACCAGGCTCGGGGCTGCTTGAGCGCGGATCGATGGACACCGAGCACTGGGCGTGCGGTTTCTGGCCTGGCGACGACGCCAACCCGGCACCGGCGTTCTTCTCCTACCCCTACCCGGCACCGGCCGGCATGGACAGTGTGCGGGTACGACCAGAAGGCGCCGGATGGAGTGGCGATCTCAAGGAGTTCGTGCTGCCCTACGACACGGTTCGGCACGAACCGTCTCCACGAGATGCGGTTCTGGCCTTCATGGACAGTACCTTCGATGCAGTCGCCAGTGCGGGCCGATGGCCGGAGGTGGCACGGTGACCGTGGTCAGTTGGATGGTGGCCGGGGACGCCGCGGGTAGGCCGGCTACCCGGGGATGCGCGCATCTGGTCATGTTGCCCGCACGGGTGCCGATCCGAACCGTCGAGGGATGCGAGGAGTGCCTGCGGGAGGGGAGTGACTGGGTGCACCTGCGGGAGTGTGCCCTGTGCGGCCATGTCGGCTGCTGTGACCGCTCGCCGCGCCAGCACGCCACCGCGCACAGTCAGGGAACCGGCCACCCGGTGATCCGGTCGTTGCAGCCGGGTGAGCAGTGGGGGTGGTGTTACCCCGACCAACTGTTCCTGGTCTACGGATGACACGGCGGCACTGACCGGTCGACCTCACCACGCTCCTGACCGGGTAGCTCTCGTCCGGGTGTGGGGCCAGGACGTAACGCACTGTCGGAAACGGGAGTTCGTCCCTGTCCGCCACCCGTCCTGACCGGCACCGTGGTGGATGGCGGGCCACACCCGGGCTGACCGAGAGGAGTCACCATGAGTGAGGGAATCCGACTGGTTGACCGGCTGCGGGAGGTTGCGACGGTGCGTCGGTCCTTTGGCGAGCCGATGCGGCAGGACGGCACGGTGGTCATCCCGGTCGCGTCGGTGGCCGGTGGTGGTGGCGCGGGCAGCGGCGATGCCGAGGGCGCCAGGCAGGGAGGTGGCGGCGGCTTCGGCCTGAGTGTCGTGCCCAGCGGGGTGTTCGTGGTTCGGGATGGCAAGGTGCGTTGGCAACCCGCTGTCGACGTCAACCGGATCGTGCTTGGCGGGCAGATCGTGGCGATCACCGCCTTGCTGACCATCCGCTCACTTCTGCGAAACCGTCGCCGGCGGACCCTGGCACACCACTGACAACCATCGTCCGACCATCGTCCGTTCGGCGAAGTGGCGCCGCACAGGACTCGTCGACTATGTCGGAACACGCCGGGGCACGCCGGTTTGGGTCGGGTGCCGACAGGCGAGGTCGGGCGGATGGTGGAATCCAGTCACGATGGTCTGGTCCAATGCTGTCTGATGTGGACGGAATTGGCATTGCGGTGTGCTGGTAGCCGCGCCATGGAGTCCACAGTGATCTGTGTGTCATCAACTCAATCTTTCAGCCCGTAGGGTGTTTTTCGCGCCAACCGTGCGCGAGGTGCGCGTTCCTCGACTCATCCGGTGGATATCATCGGGCCGTCCTCAACCCTGGCGAATGCGCATAGCGCTCGCCGACGGGGTGCGTGCCGACTCCCTTCGAGGCAGGTCACCGTGGCGGTCGTTCCGGTCCTACGCAGAGGTACGGTTGGTATCGCGACTGCGCTCGCAGCGACCACCCTGGTCTCGGCCAGCGGTGCGCAGACCGGGGAGGCGCCCGGCGCACCCGGGATCAGTTCCGCCTGGACCACCGGCGCCAAGCAGGGGGTCGGTACCTCCACCACCACCGCGTCGAAGATCTGGTACACCATTTCGCGGGGGATCACCGGCGAGGTCTACTACCCCAACGCGGAAACCCCCAACGTGCAGGACATGCAGTACATGGTCACCGACGGCCACTCGTTCACCAACATCGAGCGGGACGACACCATGCACCAGGTGTCGCTGGTGGATGGTCGCTCGCTGACCTACCGGCAGATCAACACAGCGACCAACGGTAGATACCGGATCACCAAGACCTATGTCACCGACCCGCACCGGGCGACACTGCTGGTCAGGACAAGGTTCCAGGTCCTCGCCGGCGGCCCGCTGTCGCTGTACGTGCTGTTCAATCCGTCACTGGCCAACAGTGGCATGGGTGACACCGGCGCGGTGTCCGACCAGATGCTGGTGGGTTCGGACGGGCCGGTCTCCAGTGCGCTGGCGGTGTCGGGCGGATTCACCGCGATGAGCAACGGCTACAGCGGTACACCCAGTGACGGATACCAGGACCTGGTCCACCACCACCGGTTGACCGAGACCTACAGCAGCATCCCCAGTCCTGGCAACCTGGTGCAGACCGCCCAGATCCCCGTGAGTACCGACACCACCTTCACTCTCGCGTTGGCCTTCGCCGGCAGCCGGTCAGGCGCGCAGAATGCGGCCGGTGCGTCACTGGCAGACGGATGGGATTCGATATCGACCGACTACCAGGACGGCTGGCACTCCTATCTGGACTCGCTGAACAAGCCGCCGGACAGTGTCACCTCGTCCGGCCTCCTCGACGAGTACCACACCGCGGTGATGGTGCTCAAGGCACATGAGGACAAGACGTACCGGGGTGCGTTCGTCGCATCGTTGAGCATCCCGTGGGGAGAGGCGAGTAACGCCGACGAGTGCTGTACGTCCGGCTACCACGCGGTGTGGGCACGCGACCAGTACCAGATGGCCACCGCGGAGATCGCGGTGGGAGACGTGATCGCGGCCAACCAGGCGCTGGACTACCTGTTCGACACCCAGCTACGACCCGATGGTTCCTACCCGCAGAACACCCACCTTGACGGCACCCCGGTATTCGGCAGCCTCCAGATGGACGAGGTCGCCGATCCCATCCTGCTGGCCTGGCAGCTCGGCCGGTTCGACGCTGCCGCCTACGCCCGGGTGAAGCCGTCCGCCGACTTCATCGCCCACCACGGACCGTCGACCCCACAGGAACGGTGGGAGGAGTCCAGTGGCTACTCGCCGGCCACCATCGCCGCCGAGATCGCCGCCCTGGTCTGTGCCGCGGACATCGCCACCCACAACAACGACCCCGGTGCCGCCGCGTTCTACCTGAGCACGGCCGACTCCTGGCGGTCCCAGTTCGACGGATGGACCTACACCACCACCGGACACCTGACCGGTGGGCAGTACTACGAACGGGTCGACGACGACGGGAACCCGAACGACGGTCACACTCTGTGCCTGCGTAACGGCGGCGGATGCCACGACGAACGCGACATCGTTGACGCGGGTTTCCTGGAACTGGTTCGGCTGGGTATCAAGCCGCCCAACGACCCACACGTCGTGTCGTCGTTGAAGGTGGTCGACTCGACCATCAGGGTCACCACACCGGATGGAGACCTGTGGCGACGGTACAACAACGATGGTTACGGTGAGACCGCGGACGGGGGGCCCTACACCGGTGCTGGGATCGGTCGGCTGTGGCCGGTACTGACCGGTGAGCGGGGTGAGTACGAACTGGCCGCCGGTGACGCTGACGCGGCGGCTGGCCGGCTGCTGACCATGGCCGGTACGGCGAACCAGGGCGGCCTGATGGCCGAACAGGTCTGGGACCGGGGGAGCGCGCACGGTTTCCGGTTTGGTGAGGGCACCGGCTCGGCCACCCCACTGGCGTGGGCGATGGGGCAGTTCGTCCGACTGGCCGTGTCGATCGATGCTGGCCACAACGTGGAGACCCCCTCGGTGGTGGCCAAGCGTTATCTGGGCAGTTGACCGAGCTGACCACGCGTGCTCCGGAGCCGGGGCTTCGCCCCGGCGAGGGCCTGGTATCAACCGGCCGAGTCTGACCGCGCCGCCGGTGTGGGGGGTGAGGGGGGTGTGGGGTGGAGCGGAGCTCCCCCCACAGAGGACAGCACGGCGCGTCCGCCCTCGTACCGTGAGCTTCGGAGCCGGGGCTTGGCCCCGGCGAGGGCCTGGTATCAACCGGCCGGGTCGTAGTACGTGGTTGGTGTGGGGTTGAGGGGGGTGTGGGGTGGAGCGGAGCTCCCCCCACAGAGGACAGCACGGCGCGTC
>DATCXL010000096.1:0-4543 GCA_036565825.1 Mycobacteriales bacterium | reverse complement strand
GTCACCTCGACGCACTCATCCTCGCGGCAGAACTCCATGGCCTGCTCCAGCGAGAGAACCCGGGCCGGCACCAGCCGCTCCAACTCGTCGCCGGTGGACGAACGCATGTTGGTGAGCTTCTTCTCCTTGGTCGGGTTGACGTCCATGTCGTCCGGGCGGGAGTTCTCGCCGACGATCATGCCCTCGTACACCTCGGTGCCCGGCCGTACGAACAACGATCCGCGTTCCTGCAGATTGGTCAGCGCGTACCCGGTCACCGGGCCGGAGCGGTCGGCCACCAGCGAACCGGACGGTCGGGTGCGGAGTTCCCCGTACCAGGGTTCGTACCGTTCGAAGACGTGGTGTAGCACGCCGGTGCCGCGGGTCTCGGTGAGGAATTCGGTACGGAAGCCGATCAGCCCCCGGGCCGGCACCAGGTACTCCATCCGAACCCAGCCGGTGCCGTGGTTCACCATCTGTTCCAGCCGGCCCTTGCGCAGCGCGAGCAGCTGCGTGACCACACCGAGGTACTCCTCGGGCACGTCCACGGTGAGCCGCTCCACCGGTTCGGACAGCCGACCGTCGACCTGGCGGGTGACGACCTGGGGCTTGCCCACGGTCAGTTCGAAACCCTCCCGGCGCATGATCTCCACCAGCACGGCAAGTTGTAGCTCGCCCCGGCCCTGTACCTCCCAGGTGTCCGGACGTTCGGTGGGCAGCACCCGGATCGACACGTTGCCGACCAGTTCGGCGTCCAACCGGTTACGGATCAGCCGGGCGGTGAGTTTTGACCCACTGCGCCCGGACAGCGGCGAGGTGTTGACTCCGATGGTCACCGAGATCGACGGCGCGTCCACCGTGATGACCGGCAGCGGCCGAGGATCGAGCGGGTCTGCCAGCGTCTCGCCCAGGGTGATGTCAGGAATGCCGGCGATCGCGATGATGTCCCCGGGCCCGGCCTGCTCGACCGGAACCCGGTCCAGCGCACGGGTCATCAACAGCTCGGTCACCTTCACCCGTTCCACCGAGCCGTCGGTGCGGCACCAGGCGACCTGCTGCCCCTTGCGAATGTGTCCGGACCGGACTCGGCACAACGCCAACCGACCCAGGTACGGCGAGGCGTCCAGGTTGGCCACGTGCGCGGCCAGTGGCGCCTTCTCGTCGTAGCTGGGCGGCGGGACGGTGGTCAGGATGGTCTCGAACAGGGCGCGCAGGTCCGGTGCGTCCGGCGAGCCCCCGTCGGCCGGCCGGCTCAGCGAGGCCTGGCCGCTCCGCGCCTGGCAGTACACGATCGGGAAGTCCAGCAGGTCCTGTCCAGGACCCTCGATGACCTCGCCCGGCACCGCGCTGTCGCCCACGTCCAGGAACAGCTCGTAGGTCTCCTCGAGCACCTCGGCGATCCGGGAGTCCGGTCGATCGACCTTGTTGATGACCAGAATCACCGGCAGCCGACGTTGCAACGCCTTGCGCAGCACGAATCTTGTCTGCGGCAGCGGGCCCTCGCTGGCGTCCACCAACAGCAGCACCCCGTCCACCATGGAAAGGGCCCGCTCCACCTCGCCGCCGAAGTCGGCGTGCCCGGGGGTGTCCAGGATGTTGATGGTGATGCCGGCATAGCGGAGCGCGGTGTTCTTGGCCAGGATCGTGATGCCCTTCTCACGCTCCAGGTCCATCGAGTCGAGCACCCGCTCGACCGCGGTCTCCCGATCCTGGTGCTGGCCGCTGAACGCACCGGACTGCCAGAGCATCGAGTCGACCAGGGTGGTCTTCCCGTGGTCCACGTGCGCGATGATCGCAATGTTGCGCAGGTCTTCGCGCACAGGCACAGTGCACCGCTCCAAGGTTGGGTGGGGATGTGTCTCCATCTTAGAGCGATCACCGGGGACGTGGATCAGGGCGCCGGGTGGTGTGGCGTGGACGGCCAACGCGGACAGCCGGTGGGTGCGTCGGAGTCGGGCAGGCCAGAACGGGCGCAGACAGGCGCGGATGGGTGCTGGCGGGCGCTGGCAGGCACGGACTGACGACGGACGGACAACGGACGGACACGCACCGACAACGGACAGACACCGAACGACGCCGGTCCGACACGTACGGGCACCAACGGATGACCGGTTCGAGGTGCCTACGGCGGCGGGCCGAGGGTGATCGGCTACGATCCGGGTCGCCGTGTGGGTGGATCACCGATGTGAGTTGCCTCACGGTCACGCTGCCGAGTTCAGGCGGTTTCCCGTTTGGATAACGGTAGCGCGGTCGTTTCGTCCGTAGCGCCCGGGTTTGTGACTGTCCTACGCGTACCCGGTCGACGCCCAACCTCACGTTGGTGACCGTGGTGTGCGCCTCATTACGCCGTGAATCCTCGTGCGAGGACGCCGAACTGGCGATGATCTGCACCAGGGCGCGGATCGAGCGCTGCCGGCTGGACCCGCCACCCACCGTGGCGCCACACTGCGGCGTCCACCGGTTCGACGAGCTCGACAACCGGACAGGCAGGTACAACCACCCGGCCGACAGGGAACGCCCCAGCGGCCAGTCCAGGGAGAACAGATGGCAACCGACATGACGACCGCATCGGGCGTCAACTCCCCCGGTCGCGCGCAGCTCGCGACCCGAACGCTGCGCACCGACCGATGGTGGCTCCAGCCGCTCATCACGTTCACGGTGCTCGCGGGGTTCGTGGTCTACGCGACCTGGGCGGCGTTCGTGAACAAGGACTACTTCACCGAGCCGTACATCTCCCCGTTCTACTCGCCGTGCCTGGCCACCTCGTGCACCGAAGTCGGCGCGCCCGCACTGGGCATCTTCGGTTCCTGGTGGCCGATGTCACCGGCGATCATCATCCTGATCGTGCCGCTGGGCTTCCGGATGACCTGCTACTACTACCGCAAGGCCTACTACCGCTCGTTCTGGCTGTCACCGCCGGCCTGTGCGGTGGCCGAGCCGCACGCGAAGTACTCCGGCGAGACCCGGTTCCCGCTGCTCGGACAGAACCTTCACCGGTACTTCTTCTACCTGGGCCTGATCCTCAACGTGATCCTCACCTACGACGCGGTAATCGCGTTCCGTGACCACGACGGCAACTGGGGTCACATGGGAATGGGCACCCTGGTACTGCTGGTGAACGCGGCGCTGCTGTGGTTCTACTCGCTGACCTGCCACTCCTGCCGGCATGCCATCGGCGGTAGTCTCAAGCACTTCTCCCGCCACCCGGTGCGGTACTGGTTGTGGAGCAAGGTGAGCAAGTACAACCACTACCACATGCAGTTCGCCTGGATGTCACTCATCTTCGTGGCGCTCACAGACCTGTACGTCCGGTTGGTCGCGTCCGGCACGATCACCGACCTGCGCTTCTTCTAGCAGTCACCCGAGGCGTGGCTGGATCGCAACGAGAGGTCCCACACAGATGGAACTGGAGCGACACGAGTTCGATGTCGTGGTGATCGGCGCCGGCGGCGCCGGCCTGCGCGCGGCCATCGCGGCCCGTCAGCAGGGCAAGCGCACCGCGATCATCTGCAAGTCACTGTTCGGCAAGGCGCACACCGTCATGGCCGAGGGCGGCATCGCCGCCAGCATGGGCAACGTGAACAGCCACGACAACTGGCAGGTTCACTTCCGCGACACCATGCGTGGCGGAAAGTTCATGAACAGCCCGCGGATGGCCGAGCTGCACGCCAAGGAGGCTCCCGAGCGGGTCTGGGAGCTGGAGACCTACGGCGCGCTGTTCGACCGCACCCCGGAAGGCAAGATCAGCCAGCGCAACTTCGGCGGGCACGAGTACCCGCGGCTGGCGCACGTCGGCGACCGCACCGGGCTGGAACTGATCCGCACCCTGCAGCAGAAGGTGGTGTCGCTGCAGCAGGAGGACTTCAGGGAGCACGGCGACTACGAGGCGAACATCCGCGTGTTCGCCGAGTGCACCATCACCGAACTGCTCAAGGATGGCGACCGGATCTCCGGGGCGTTCGGCTACTGGCGCGAGTCGGGCCGGTTCGTCCTGTTCAACGCCTCGGCCGTGATATTGGCCACCGGTGGTATCGGCAAGTCGTTCAAGGTCACCAGCAACTCCTGGGAGTACACCGGGGACGGCCACGCGCTGGCGCTGCGGGCCGGTTCGACGCTGCTGAACATGGAGTTCGTGCAGTTCCACCCCACCGGCATGGTGTGGCCCCCCTCGGTCCGGGGAATCCTGGTCACCGAGTCCGTCCGCGGCGACGGCGGGGTGCTGCGCAACTCCGAGGGCAAGCGGTTCATGTTCAACTATGTGCCCGACGTGTTCCGTGACCAGTACGCCCAGACCGAGGAGGAGGGCGACCGCTGGTACACCGATCCGGAGAACAACCGGCGCCCGCCCGAACTGCTGCCCCGTGACGAGGTGGCGCGGGCCATCAACTCCGAGGTCAAGGCGGGTCGGGGGTCCGAACACGGTGGGGTGTTCCTGGACATCGCCTCCCGCCGCCCGGCCGAGTGGATCCACAAGCGACTGCCCTCCATGCACCACCAGTTCAAGGAACTGGCCGACGTGGACATCACGGTCGAACCGATGGAGGTCGGACCGACCTGTCACTAC
>DATCXL010000087.1:0-7761 GCA_036565825.1 Mycobacteriales bacterium | reverse complement strand
CCTGCCGCGGACGGCCGCCCGGCTGGGTGTCGGGATGACCGGTGACGTGGTGGGTCTGGACACCGATCCGCACCCCGGTGACAACACCGTGCTGGATCTGGTGTGGCTCAAACCGGCCTGGGCCGGTAGTGCGCTGGCCCGGGTGGTGGCGCGGACCGTCCCGTCCGTGGGCACCCTCCGGCCCGGATCGGCGCCGGTACCGGCACGCCGACCGGTGGTCGTCGACGGTACCGATCCCGCGGGTGTGGTGGAGATCGTGGACGCGGCCGAGGTGGCAGAGCTGTCGGAGTTGGGTGCCACCGGCACCCTGTTGGATTCCGGTTCCGACGGCGGCGGGCTGGCCGAGGCGGCCCGGGTGCTGGTCTGTCTGGGTGGTGGCACCGGCGCGGCGGCGGCCGGGTCGGCTCGCGAGTTGGTCGCCCGGCGTGGCTGGGAGTTGGCCGGCACCCCGGCGGCGGCACGTGCGGGCCTGGTGCCGCCGAGCCGGGAGATGGCGGTGGCCCGACGGTCTGTGTCACCGGCACTGGTGGTGGCCGTGGACGTTGTCGAACCGGCCGAACTGGACGCCCTACGCGGCGCCGGCACCCTGGTCACGGTCGGCCCGGACGGCCTCGTACACGAGTTGGCGGACCTGGCCGTGGTGACCGACTCAGAGTCGGTCCTGCGCCGCATGGTTGAGGTCGCCCCGCCCGAGGGGTAGCCCCCGCCGGCCGATCGACCCGAACCGCGCTGGCCGACGCCTTTCGCGGAGGCGTCGGCCAGCAGTCGGCTTACCGCGACGCCTACCCCTTCTTGCACCTGGCGTGAGATCGCCCGTCCATCCGTATGGGTGTCGCCCGGATGGCTGCTGGTGCGCTATCGTCACGGTGTGCAAGCATGACAACACCAATCGTTACCGGCTGGTCAACAACTCGCCAACCCCGTGCCCACGACGCCTCAGGTTCGCCGACCGGGTGTCGGCGCAGGTCAGGGAGGTGTGGGTGGTCGCCGGCCAGGGTGCGCCGGTTCCGCGAAGGGGTGTTACGCCCGCTGGGAGTTCGGCCTAAGGTCGGCGTGCCTCTAGACGGTCACCTGTGTGGGCTGAGATGGTTTCCTCGGCCACGCAAAGTGACTCCCGTGCGACGGGCAGTCAGCTCAGGAAAGGGGAGGGCCGTGTATCACCTGATCGCAGCCCGAGTGCTGGCCGCAGGCCCGGTCATCAACACCACGGGCGTCATCGCCTGGATCGTCAAGTTCGTGGTTCCGTTGCTGTTCGCGCTGGCCGCGGTGGTGGTCATGTCGCGGGCGCACCAGGGCCGCACCCGGGAGAACGCGGTCGTCGCGGTGAACCTCTTCCTCGGCATCTTCCTGCTCGCCGCCGGTGGCGTGTTGTTCGCCTTCGGGCAGCAGCTCGTCGACCTGGTCTTCAGCTAGCCGGGGCGTCGGCCGCGGGCTGCGTACGCCGCGCGGCCCGCTGCCCGCGACCTGCCTGGCAGGAACAGGAGAGAAACCGATGGCAAGCCTGACTGTCCGCCCGGACGACGAGATCTACCAGTTCGACTCCCGATGGCTTGGGCCCGACGAGTACACCCTGCCGATCCAGGCCCGGTACGTCGCGTGGGGTACCTGGCTGGTGTGTTTCCTGGTGGCCGCGGTGGTGTTGATCCCGGTCGGCGGTCACGGGCCGGGTGGGGTGTTCGGCTCGTTGTTGTGGGCGTTGGCGCTGTCCATCGTCGCCGCCCGGGCGGTCATGCTGGTGGTCGACCACGAGCGCCCGCTGCGGTCGCTGCCCGCGCTGTTCGGCGCCGAACTGCGCGCCGCGATCGACTCGTCCCGTCGGGACGAACGGCCGGTGCTGCTCGACCCCGGACGGGTACGGGTACACGGTCGCCCACCGGGTCACCTGCGGGTACGGGTGCGCGGTCGGCGCACCCGACCGGTGCGCGGCCGGACCGCGACAAGGATGCCCAGGTGAGGCGCAGCCGCCGGGAGGAGCCAACCCCGGCCCGGGTGGCGCTCGCGCTTCGCGAGATCGCCGGGAACATCACGCTGACCCGGCGCAGCGCCTACGCCTGGTTCGTGGTGCCGGCGACCCGCTGGGCCTGGCGCGCCGACACCGACCGCCGGGCCATGGTCGATGCTGCCGGGTTGGCCTTCGCCGGGCTGACCAACCGGCGGATCCGGCTGCGGGTGACCTCCCGGCCGTACCCGGTGGCGGCATGGGCCCGCGGACTACACAAGCGCACGCCGACCCCGCTGCCCGGCGTGGAGGGCAGCACCTGGTCGGACTTCCTGCTCGCCCAACAGCGGTACATGCGCACCTCGGCCACCGCGGAGAAGGAGGTGTACCTGGGCGTCGAGATCGCCCCACGCGGGAGCTGGGTCGCCATGGTGGAGCGGCTGCGCGGCCGGGCCGGTGACAGCGAACTGTCCCGGCTGGACCGGGAGGTGCAGCAGATCACCGAGATCGTCGCCTCGCCCGGGCTGGCCGCGGTGCCCGCCGACGAGCGGTTGATGGAGTGGCTGATGCACCGTTCGGTGGGTCTGGGGCTGCCCGCACCGGGGGGGCTGATGTCCCCGTCCGGGCTTTCCGGACCGTGGGAGACCACCGACCTGCACGCGTTCACCGAGGGTGTGGTGGTACGCCCGACCCCACTCGGCCGGTGCGTACAGATGATCGACCGTCGGCCCGACCACGCCCCGGTGGCCTGCTACGTCGCGATCCTCACCCTGGGCCGGATGCCGGAGATGATCATCCCGGACCCGCGTGGCCCCTGGCTGGCCGGCGGCGACTCGCTGCCCTGGCCGGTGGAACTGTCGGCGACCGTGGACATCCTGCCCGGCACGGCGGCCCGCGGTGGCGTCACCAAGGCACTGCTGCGGATCCGGGACCAACAGACGCAGTACCGCATCCACGACATGGACGCACCACAGTCGCTGACCCGTCAGGCCGCGCATGCCCAGCGCGCCGAGGACGAGATGAGCTACGGCGACGATCGGGTGTCCACCCGCACCGACGGCTGGTACCGGCTGGCGGTGTCGGCTCCCACCGAGGAGTCGTGCATGGAGCGGGTGCGGGCGCTGCGTGACCTGTACAAGCGGCGGCACATCCAGGCGGTGCTGACCAAGGGCCAGTCCGCGCTGGTCCGGGAGTTCATTCCGGGCGAGCCGGTGACCTCCACCGCCTACCGGCGCCGGCTGCCGATGCGTTACTTCGCCGCCGGAATGCCACAGGTCGCCACCCGGCTGGGGGACCGCCGTGGCCCGCTGGTCGGCATCATCGCCTCCAGCGTGCGCCGGCCGGTCATGTTCGACACGCACTACTCCACGGAGGTCAAGAAGTCCTCCGGCCTGTATCCGATAGTGGGTCGGCAGGGCGCCGGCAAGAGCGTGCTGGAGGCCGCGGTCTGTTACGGCGCGGCGCGTCGCCGGATCCGCACGGTCATGCTGGACCCGTCCGGGCCACTGGCCGCGCTGTGTGAGATGCCGGAGTTGCGGGAGTTCTCCGAACACATCGACCTGGCCAAGGCGCCCGCCGGAACGCTGTCCCCGTGGGCGGTCGTGCCCGAACCGCGACGCGACCACCACGACCGGGACGAGGACTTCGCCGAGGCCCTGGACGAGGCCAGGGCCGAACGCAAGACGCTCGCCATCGACATCGCCCGGATGCTGCTGCCGGCCCAGATCGACGCGAACCCGCAGACCGAGCCACTGCTGTTGCGGGCGATCCGGGAGGTCGGCGCGGGTTTCGACTGCGACTACTGGATGGTCATCGCCCGGCTGCGGTCCTACGCCGGGCTGAACCACGACGGTTCGCAGGACGAGTACTCCACCGCGCGGCGGCTCGGCGACCAGGGCGCGGCGATGCACGCACAGACCCTCGCCGACCTGCTCGCCGACACCGCCGAGACCCGCCAGGGTCGACTGTTCTTCCCACCCGTCGAGCGGTCGCACGGCGCGCTGGAGCAGATGCCCCGCCCCGAGGCGGTGCTGACCGTGATCACCATGAGTGGCCTGGTGCTGCCCAACCCGGCGGTGCCGCGCGAGCACTGGTCGTTCACCGAGCGGATGAGTGTGCCCGCGCTGCACCTGGCCAGTTGGTACGCCACCCGCGCGATCTACGGGATGCCGCGTTACGCGCGCAAGGTGCTGGCACTCGACGAGTGTCACTTCCTGGCCATGTGGCCGGTGGGCCGCGCACTGTTCCAGCGGGTCGGCCGGGACACCCGCAAGCACAACGTCTGCTGTCTGGCGGCCAGCCAGGACCCCTCCGACACGTTGAACATGGATGTCGCCAACCACGTCGCCGGCGCGTTCGTCGGCCGGATAGAGGACGACACGGTGGCCGGTGACGCGCTGCGGTTGCTGCGCGTGCCGACCGACGCGGGTTACGAGCACGCGGTCAGCACGCTCAGCCAACCCGCCCCGGACGGGCGACCGCCGGACTACCGGGAGTTCGTCTACCGCGACCCCGACGGGAACGTGGACAGGTTCGTCGTGGACCTGTCACACAACCCGGCGCTGCTGGCGGTTGTGAACACCGACGCCCGGCCGACCGGGTTCGCCGACGAGGACGACCTGGCCGAGGTGGACGACTACGGCGACTTCACCGACGCCAACGCCGACGCCAAGGGGGCAGCGTGAGATGGACGCCGGTAGACGCACGTCTCTGACGCGCCGGGCATGGCGCGGCGTTCGCCGACTGACCGGGGGTTTAGCCGGCACCACCCGGATCCGTACCGCAAAGTTCCGTACCGCACTGTCTCGCACCGCACTGTCCCGAACGGGTTGGTGGCGCGCCATGCCGGCTCGGCGCGAGGCCGACTCCGCCCGCCCCCGCCTGCTCGCCCGGGTGGGGGCGTTCGTCGCCGTGTGCCTGCTGGTGATCCTGGTACCGGCCGCACCGGCCATCGCCGGACCGTGCACCACCGCGCCGACCCCGGAGGGACCCGGGCAGGGTATCGCCGGATACTTCCTGCCCAGGCCCGACCCGATCCCGCCGGCCGAGGACCCGTTCGCCCCGGGCGCGAAGACCACGCCGTTCGAGCAGTTCGGGCTCGCCGGCCTGTCCTGGTACGTGTATGACCCCGGCTGCGGCGGCGCGGTGCGCGACCCGTCGGGTTCGATCTCCTCGTGGGCCGGGCGCACCCTGTTCATCCCGGCCAAGGCCGGAGTGGCCTCGGTTGTCGCGGTGTCCGGCGCGGCCCTGCATCCGACCTTCCTCACCGCGTTCGACCCGTTGCTGAACAACCTCACCGACGCGCTGCACCGGGCGATCTTCACCCCCCTTGCGCCGCTCGCGGTGATGCTCACCGGCCTGCTGTTGATGGCCCGCTCGACCCGCCAGCGGGTGTCGGACTCCACCGCCGCGGTGGGCTGGGCACTGCTGGTCATGGTCGTGGCCGCGGCCCTGTTCGCCTGGCCGGTCAAGGCCGGTCACGCGGCCGACAAGGCCATCGGTACCGCGGTGGGGGTGGTGTCGCAGGGACTCACCTCGTCCGACGAGCCGCCCGGTCGACAGGTCGCCAACCAGATGTACAACTCGTTCCTGTACCGGATGTGGCTGACCGGCGAGTTCTGCGATCCCGACAGCAGCGCGGCCAGGAACTTCGGATCGGACATCCTGCGAGCCCAGGCGTTCAACTGGACGGAGTCGCAGCGGGCGTCCCAGCAGGGATCCGGCCCGCTGGTGCTGACCCACCAGGCGCTGTTCGACCAGACCGCGGACAAGGTCAGAACGACCGACCCGGTCGCCTACGAGTGCCTGGCCGGGCACAGCAGCGCGCCGCTGGAATCCTCGATTCTGGCCGACCTGGGCATCCTGATCATGGCCCCGTTCCTGCTGGTCGGCGGCCTGATCCTCATCGCCGCCTACATCATCATCCGGTTCGCGGTGATCCTCGGGCCCGCGCTGCTCACCGCCGGTGCGTTCTTCCCGTTGCGCGGCGTGGTGCAGGCGGCCGCCCGGGTGGTCACCGCCGCACTGATCAACTCCGTCGTGTTCACCATCTGCACGCTGTTCGTGATCCGGGTCGACACCACCGTGCTGGATCCGTCAACCAACCTGCCGGCCTGGTTGCGACTGGTGCTGCTGGGCGTGGTCACAGTGGTCATGTGGTACCTGACCCGGCCGTTCCGCAAGCTGACCACGATGGTGACCCCACGCGGCTTCGCCGACAGTCTGGGCGAGGTCGGCGCCGGCTGGCGGGCCCGGGCCGGTGGACTGCTGCGCCGCCACGCCCGTTCCGAGGAGATCCGTACGGCCGTGGAGGAGGCGTTGAGCGACAGCCGCGAACCCGAACCGGCCGTCGCCGACAACCGGATGCGCCAGGAGGCACGCGGACCGGTCAGCATGCCGCGCCCGATCAGGGTGTCCGCCCAGCGGGTCACCCGCGCCGAGGCGTTGGGCTACGGGTTGGGTGGTGCCGGCATCCCGGCGGTGTCGTCGGGCGCATACCTGGTCGGGCCGGCGATCGGGGCAGGCGGCGCACTCTCGCCGCCCGATGACGGATTCGGCCTGGTCGTGGAGAGTGAGGATCCGTCGGCCCGGGCGGCGCGGGCCCGCACCGGCCATCAGCCGTCGGTACCCGTCGGGTCGGGGCCGCTGGCCGACGCCGGTGGTCTCTACCACGGCATGGAACCGACGATGGCCGGCCGGACCGAGCCGCCCGAGGCGGGGCACCGGGAGCGCCCGGTACCGACCCGGCAGGCCGAGTACGCCGGTCCCACTCGTCGGTCGGGCACCGCCAGCACCGACGGGCTGTTCGACCCGACCGCCCCGCACCGAACCAACCCCGAGGACAGCCTGCCGACCCACCACCTACGGCACGTCAGGGCTCAGGTTGTCGACGGTGAGGAGGTCTACCAACTCTACGATCCCGGCACCGACCCACTGGCGGGGAACGACTCATGGTCACGCTGACCCGGCTGCTCGGCGCGCTCGTCGGGTGGGTCACCGCCACCCCACGGCGACTGGTGTCCACGCTGGTGGTCGCCGTCCTCGCCGTGGTCACGTTGTTCGGGCCGGTCCGTCATCCCGACCTGAACGCCCTGTCCAGCGACTCCGGCAACTCCGGCGGTCCGCGGCCTTCCGGGACGGTCCCGGCATCCGGATCGACCGGGCCGTCCTCCGGTGGCACGGCCGGCCGTGGCGGACCGGTCGGCTCCGGCCTGCCCACGCCCAGCACGGTGACCATCGGGCCGTCCGACCGGCCCCGGGCCGAGCCGGTACTGCCGGCCGAGGCCGGCGCGGTGGCCACCGGCTACGTCCAGACAGTGAACTCACATGATGCCCGTCCCGGGCACGACCGTGACTTCGCCGACTCCTACCGACGGGCGAGGCGGTACGTCACCCCGCAGGTGTACGCGCTGGTCACCGCGCCGAACCGGCGCGGTGACTACCAGTGGACCGCCTGGGTGGCCCAGCGCGCCACGGTCACCGTGCGGGTGGACCGGGCGGCCGTACCCGACGGGGCGCCGCTGCCCACCCCGACAACGGTGTACGTGCGGATCCGCTTCACCCAGACGGTCAACCCGGGCGCGCCGGGTGTCGAGCCGACATCGGTCTCCGGCGAGGTCACCCTGATCACCCAGCGCCAACACGATGGCGGCTGGCTCGTCTCGCAGTTGCTGGCGGCCTGAGGGAGGCGGCGATGGCACGACGTGCGGTATGGCTGGCGGCACTGTCCCCGGTGGTCGTCGTGGTGACGGTACTCGCGGTCGGTGCGGTCTCGGTGCTCGGCGGTGGCACGGCCAGCGGCGGGCAGGTCCCGTCCGGCGGGG
>DATCXL010000085.1:0-8906 GCA_036565825.1 Mycobacteriales bacterium | reverse complement strand
CGCCGACGGCGAGGCAGCCGGCGTGGTCCGCGCCGGGGCCGCCGCACCGTGGTGTGAACCCGCGGCGTGTGGTTCGGTACCCCGATCGCTCGGCGAGGCTGAACATCCGGTGCCGGTCACCAGCACCACCACCAACAGCACGGCCAGCCGAACGTTCGCCCGCACGGTTGCCGCCACGGCCCCTACCGCGGCGCCCGTCACCACAGGAGTCGACACGCATCGTGGCAGAACCCTCACGCACCGGAGCCTAAACGCCTCCGGCCGCTGATCCGGGCAGGCGAACTGTCGGCGTGGTACGGCGCATCTAGGTACTTAGTTGCATACAACCGGGCAGTTGGAGCGAAGCAAATCACAACAACGGTCGATTGGACTAGTTTTCGTGCTGTGTCCGGGCACCGCAGGGCGGACGGGGATCACACAGGACTCATCCAGTCTGTTCTCGCCCTCCACACCGGACCGGTTACGCGCACCGGACGGCTGCCTCAGGACCGGGTATGACGGGGCGGCGCTGCCGTGCGCGGAGGATCGCGGCGAAGTCCTCTCCGCCGGATCAGGCAGCAGGGGGGCTCGATGGGACAGCACCGACATGGCAGAAGAGGTCGCCGGCGGCGGTGGCCGCGAACGGTCACGGTCGGGCTGGTCGCGCTGGTCGGACTCGGTCTGGTCGGCACGGCCGTGGTGGCCAGTACCACCAGCGAGGGACCCAGGTGTGACGCGCCCACCGCGACCACCGGCACGATCCAGGTCGGCGTGGACCCCGCCGCCATGGGCTGGCTCGGTGACCTGGCGGAGCGGTACGGCCGGTCCGGGCAGCGGGTGGACGGTCGGTGCGTCCGGGTGAACCTGACCGCCATGGACGCACAGCGTGCCGCCGCCGCACTACAGGCCACGCCGTACCCCGGCGGGGGACAGCCGCCGGTGGTGTGGGTGCCACAGTCCACCGCGCTGCTGGACCTGGTCCGGGCCAACCCGGGCAGCGCGGCGGTACTCCCCGCGCGGGCGCCCTCGATCGCGTCGTCGCCGCTGGTCCTGGCGGCACCACCGGACGCCATCACCTCGCTCGGACTGGGCCGACACAAGGCACCAACACTGCGCGACCTGCTTGGTCTCGCCGCCGACAGGAGCGGATGGGGCGCGCTGGGGCATCCCGAGTGGGGTCCGTTGCGGTTCTCCCTGGTCGATCCGTCCAGCAGCGCGGTGGGCACCAGCCTGTTGGTCGCGTTGGCCGGGGTGAGCACCGGAGTACCGGCCCGCGAGGTGACTCCGGCGACCTTCAACAGGACCGAGGCCAAGGCCGGCATGCTCGGGTTCGTCCGGGCCACCGCCGTACGGGCGAAGGACACCCAGGATCTGCTGCACCGGATCAGTGCCAGCGACAGCCCGGGTGCGGTGATCAGGTCGTTGGGTTTGACCGCGCTGACCGAGCAGGACGTGTGGGCTTACGACGCGGGTTCGCCGGCCATCCCGCTGCAGGCCATCTACCCGTTCGGCGGCGCACTGGCCGCGGACTACCCGTACGTGGTCGCGACCGGCGAGTGGGTTGACGGGTTCGGCCGGCGTGCCGCCGCGGACTTCCGCGACTGGCTGACCAGCCCGGCCACCCGGTCGACGCTGTCCGGCTACGGCCTGCGCCCACCGGACGGTTCGGGCACCGGGTTGGAGGCCGACGGCCGGGGCATCACACCCGACCGGTTCGCCCCGGTGCCGACGACCGATCCGAACGCCGCACGGCTGGCCCGCGGATCGTGGCGGCTACTCACCAAGCGGGTGCTCACCCTGGCCGTGATGGACGTCTCCGGATCGATGGGCGGCCAGGTGACGGGCACCGACTCGACCAAACTGGATCTGGCCGTGCAGGCCGCGCGCAACGCGCTGCGGTTCTACGGCGACCAGGACCATGTCGGGCTGTGGGAGTTCTCCACCGGTCTGGCCGGCGGTGCCGACTACCGGGAACTGGTGCCGATCGGTCCGGCGGCCAGCCGGGTTGGCGGCGTGACCCGACGCCAGGTGCTCGACCAGGCCTACAGTTCGCTTCGGCCGCAGAACAGCACCGCGCTGTACGACACGGTGCTGGCCGCGTACACCGCGGCCCAACAGTCCTACCGCCCGGACTCGATGAACACCGTGGTGGTGTTGACCGACGGCGCCAACGAGGACAACCGCAGCATCTCGCTTCCCACCCTGCTGTCGCGACTGGCCGACGCGCAGAACCCGGCCAGGCCGGTGCACATCATCACCATCGCCTACGGCGACCAGGCCAACACCGACGTGCTGCGCCAGATATCGGCGGCCACCGGCGGGTTGTCGTTTGCCTCACCAGACCCCCGCGACATCGGCGCGGTCTTCCTCGACGCACTCACCTCGCTGACCGACTGACTCGCCAAGCCCCCTCGCAACACCTTCGTCCGCAGCGCGACCGGAAGGCACCTCGGAACCAATCCTCAATCGGATCAACCGCGGAGCATGAACCACAGCGCCGCCACCGCGCCGACCGTCATCGCCGGGGTCAGGAACAGCGTCTCCAGTTTGTTCCCGGTGTGCGAGATCAGCGGAATACCGAACCGGTGCCCCACCGGCCACAGCAGCGGGCAGCCTCGCTCGGTGAGGCAGTCGCCGGCAAGGTGCACCAGGCAGCCGACCGCGACCAGGTACGGCAACCAGCCCGGCAGGTTCGGCAACCACCGGTCCACGACCAGGGTGCCCACGACCGCCTCGGCGACCACCACTCCCCAGGAGTGGATGCCCTCCCCCGGCGGGCACAGGTGTAACGCGCGGGAGGCCAGGCCGAGCAGGACGAAGACCAACGGCAGCACGAAGTAGTGCCCGAGATAGTGTTCGCCGGCCCAGGTGCCGACGCCCATCAGGCCGGCGAAGAAGAAGGAGTGGGTGGCGTGCCGGTGGCCGCCGGAGATGAAGTTGACCCCCTGGGCGAGTAACCGGGAGACCGGCCCGAGGAAGTGTGCGATCGTCCCCTCGGGATGGTCGAGGTCGGGCAGCAGCGCCGCCCCGGCACACAGCAGGGTGCCCACCAGCACGTCCTCTGGCCGCAGCGGGGTCGCGGACAACAGCGGTGGCACGGTGGGCGCGACCACGGCCCACACGAGCGCACCGCTGGTTGCGTGTGAGTGCCCGAGCACAGCAGGAAGATAGCAGCAGAAAACAACAGTCTTCGGGGCAGCCCGGGCGGGCCGAGACGCTACCGGGTCCGGTGGAGGGCACACGCTGGTGACACTGCGGTCGCCGAGTGTGTGCGAGGATGCCCGCCGTGTCGTTCTACGCCGATCTGCATATCCATTCCAGGTACTCACGAGCCTGCAGTAAGGACTGCGATCTGGAGCACCTGACCTGGTGGGCACGACGCAAGGGAATCTCGCTGGTCGGCACCGGCGACTTCACCCATCCCGCCTGGAACGACCACCTGCGCGAGATGCTGGTACCCGCCGAACCCGGACTGTTCCGGCTCCGGGAGGACGTGCAGCGGACGGTGGACCGCACTCTGCCGGCCAGTTGCGCCGGCCCGGTCCGGTTCATGCTGTCGGTGGAGATCTCCACCATCTACAAACGTGACGACCGCACCCGCAAGGTGCACCATTTGGTGTACATGCCCGACCTGGATGCGGTGGACCGGTTCAACCGGGCACTGGGTCGGATCGGCAACCTGGGTTCGGACGGTCGCCCGATACTCGGGCTGGACTCCCGTGACCTGCTGGAGATCACCCTGCAGGCCAGCCCGGACGGCTACCTGGTGCCGGCGCACGTGTGGACACCGTGGTTCGCCGCGCTCGGGTCGAAGTCCGGCTTCGACGCAATCGCCGACTGCTACGTCGATCTGGCCGACCACATCTTCGCGGTGGAGACCGGACTGTCCTCGGACCCACCGATGAACTGGCGAGTGTCCAGTCTGGACAGATACCGGTTGGTGAGCAACTCTGACGCGCACTCGCCACCGAACCTGGGCCGGGAGGCGTCCGCCTTCGACACCGACCTGGACTACTTCGCCATCCGGGACGCCCTGCGCACCGGGGCCGGGTACGCCGGTTCGGTGGAGTTCTTCCCGGAGGAGGGCAAGTACCACCTGGACGGACACCGTAACTGCAAGGTCCGACTGAAGCCGGCGGTGACCCGCGAACACGAGGGGCGCTGTCCGAGTTGCGGCCGTCCACTCACCGTCGGGGTGCTACACCGGGTGGAGGCGCTGGCCGACCGACCTGAGGGCACCCGTCCGGAACGGACCTCGGCCTACCAGAACCTGATTCCGTTGCCCGAGATCACCGGAGAGATCCTCGGGGTGGGCCCGAAGAGCAAACGGGTCGTCGGCCAGGTGTCCAGCCTGGTCGCCCGGTTGGGTCCCGAACTGAACATCCTGACCGACGTCCCGGTCGCCGACATCGAACGTGCCGGCGGCACACTGTTCGCCGAGGCGGTGTCCCGGCTGCGCCGTGGCGAGGTCATCCGGGAGGCCGGCTACGACGGTGAGTACGGCGTGATCAGGTTGTTCGCGCCCGGAGAGGTGAGCCGCCCGTCGCGGGGTACCGCACTGTTCGAACTCGACCCCGCCGGTTCCCAGCATCCGGTCACCCAGCACCCGACACCAACAGCGACGCCGGAAGCAAGCCCAGAACCCTGCCGAGAGCCCAGCCGAGAACCCAGACCGGCCCTGGTACCCACGGTAACCGAGGCGACAGAGCCGACCGCACAGGAACAGCCCACGGAGTCGGCCGAGCCACTGCTCACCGGCATGGAGCGGATCGGCACCGGGTTGTTGGACCGACTCGACCCGGACCAGCGCGCGGCCGCGTCGGTGACCTCCGGGCCGCTGCTCATCGTCGCCGGCCCGGGCACCGGCAAGACCCGCACGCTGACCCACCGCGTCGCGCACCTGGTTCGCGACCTGGGCGTTCCGGCCGAGCGGTGCCTGGCGATCACCTTCACCAGGCGGGCCGCCGACGAACTACGCGAACGCCTCGCGGCGCTGGTGCCCGACCAGGCCGCGGACATCCTGGTCGCCACGTTCCACGGGCTTGGCCTGCGGATCCTGCGTGAGCAGGGCGAGCTGGTCGGGCTGACCGCCGACTTCCGGATCGCCGACGAGGCCGAACGACTCGCCCTGCTCGGTGAGTTCACCGGGTCAGCGGCCCAGGCCCGCCGACTGCTCGCCGCGGTGTCCCGTTACCGCCGGTCAAACACCGGCACCGACCCCCGGACCGACACCGGCGCGAGCCCCGACCACGCCGAACCTGATCCCCGGACGGCCGAGGCGGTGGCCTGGTACACCAAGGCACTGCGGGCCCGTGACCTGGTCGACTTCGACGATCTGGTCGCGCTACCGGTGGCACTGCTCACCGAGGACCCCGCCCTGGCCGAGGGGTACCGACAGCGCTGGGACTCGATCTCGGTGGACGAGTACCAGGACACCGACGAGACGCAGTACCGACTGCTGCGACTGCTGGTACCCCCGAGTGGCAACCTGTGCGCGATCGGCGACCCGGACCAGGCGATCTACCGGTTCCGCGGCGCCGACGTGGGCTTCTTCCTGCGCTTCGGGGTGGACTATCCGACGGCCACCAGGGTGTCGCTCACCCGCAACTACCGGTCCACCGCGCCGATCGTCGCGGCTGCCGTGCAGGCCATCACCCCGGGCACCCTGGTGCCCGACCGGGTGCTCGACCCGATGCGCCGGGAACCCGGGGCGGTCCGGGTCGCGGTGCACCAGGCGGCGACCGAACAGGCCGAGGCCGAGTTCGTCGCCCGCACCGTCGACCAACTCCTGGGCGGCTCCTCGTTCCACTCGCTCGACAGCGGACGGGTGGACGGACACGGCAGCACCGGGCTGGTCAGTTCGTTCGCCGACATCGCCGTGCTGTACCGCACCGACGCACAGGCGCGGGTGGTCGCCGATGCGCTGGCCCGGGCCGGCATGCCGTTCCAGAAGCGGTCACACGACCGGCTCGCCGACCGCCCGGGAGTGCGGGCGGTGCTGGCCGAACTGCGGTTCGCCGAGCAGCCGGTGGGCGGGCAACCGCCGGCCACCGACCCCGGTCCGGTGCTCGACCGGATCCGGCGGATCGCCCGGGCACTGGTCGGCCGACTGCCCACCCACGCGGCCAACGCGGACGAGCAGGCCGCCGAGTTCCACGCCGCGGTGGAACTGCTCGCCCCGTTGGCGGAGCGATGCGGGTCGGACACGGTCAGCTTCGCCGCCGAGTTGGCGCTGGGCGCAGAGGTGGACACCTGGGATCCGCGTGCCGACCGGATCTCGCTGCTCACCCTGCACGCGGCCAAGGGGTTGGAATTCCCGGCCGTGTTCGTGGTCGGCTGCGAGGATGGCCTGCTGCCGCTCCGGCTGCCCGGTCAGGAACCGGACGAGGCGTCGGTGGCCGAGGAACGCCGGTTGTTCTTCGTGGGCATGACACGGGCCCGGTCGTACCTGTGCCTGAGTGGCGCCCGCCAGCGCACCCGGTTGGGAGTGAACCGGCAGGCCGCGCCGTCCCCGTTCATGGCCGACATCGACCCGGCGTTGTGTGAGCGCGTGGGCGAGGGCGCACCCCGCCGCCCCCGGGCCACCCAGATGCGCCTGCTCTAGGCGGACTCCAAACCGACGACCGTTTGCCGGTCAGCGGATGTTGGCCACGCCCAGTCGGTAACGCGGCCGGGACCGGACCGTGCCGGTCACCTCGGCGGCGGTCGTCGGCAGTACCGCGCAGACGTTCTCGATCGCTCTGGTGACGACCTCGGCGCCGGCCAACCGACGGTTCCGCTCGGCCGGTGGCCAGACCCACCGCACCGCACCGGCCAGGCCGAGTCTGGACGGAGGCGCCAGCAGAAAGGCCCCCGACCCCCGATGGCGGATGTCATGGGCCGCCGCCAGGTCCGGGTCGGCACGCCCCCCCGGGCCGGCGAAGAACTGCCAGCGGCCCTGCGGGGTGCGGGCGACCGGGCCCACCGGCACACCGTCGGCACGCATCATCCGCAACACCGGCGACCCGACCCGGGCGGGCACGTCGAACACGTCGAAGTTCCCGCCGACCGGCAGCAGGACGGTGTGCGGACGGCTCGCCCACCACCAGTCCACGGCGGCCGACCGGGTGGTGGCCTGCTCACGCCAGTCCGGGTCGACCGGGTGCGCTCCGGGTGCCGGACAGTCCGAACGGCGGCACGAACAGCGTGCCGGCCCGGCCGGGTCACCGCGGCGGGCTCGCCCACCGGCGGGCAGCAGGTAGGCGCCTGGCACCACCTCCCACCCACGCGCGACGTACCCCTGCGCGGCCTGCCGCAGCGCCAGGTGGGCACAACGGCCGGTCCATGTCTTCACCCGAACACCTCCTGCACACGTTCCGTATGCATTGGTAACGCCAGGTGACCGAAAGGGTCACGGTCCGGTCAAGACCGATCGGCGTGTCGGCCGCACCAGGCCGCACGGGCCGCACAGTCGCACCGGGCCGCACAGCCGCACCGGGCCATGGCCCCGTTCACCAACGGTCGTTCAGCCCAGGGTCGGTTTGCCCGGATGGAACAACCAGGCGTCGAACAGGGGACCCAGGTCGCGGCCGGAGTCGCGTTCGGCCAACGCGACGAACTGTGCCGTGGTCGCCGTGCCGTACCGGTGCTGGCCGGTCCAGTCCCGCAGGATCTGGAAGAACACGTCGTCGCCGACCCGGTCTCGTAGCACCTGGAGGGTCATCGCACCCCGCTGGTAGACCGGATCGTCGAACAGGTGCGCGGCCCCACCCGGGTTCCCGGGCGGCGGGTTCCACCGGTTGGTGGCCGTGGCCGGCGCGGCATAGGCACGGTCGAGCAGTTGGCGGGCGGTCGGGCCACCGCTGTGCTCGGACCACAACCACTCGGCGTAGGTGGCGAACCCCTCGTTCAGCCAGATGTCCTGCCACCGGCCCGGCGAGACACTGTCCCCGAACCACTGGTGCGCCAGTTCGTGCACCAGGCCGGGGACCGACGGCGCGCGGTCGAATACCGGCCTGGTCTGGGTTTCCAGGGCGTACCCCACGAAGTGGGCGTCATCCACGATCGCCCCGACGGTGCCGAACGGGTAGGGGCCGAACACCGACTGCTGGTAGTCCACGATGTCGCCCAGCCGGGCCAGGGCCGGCTGGGCCGCGGCGGCCTCACGCGGATCCACGGCCAGGTACACCGGAATGCCGGTGCGGGTCACCGACCTGCTCACCGCGAACCTGCCCAGGGTGATGGTGGCCAGGTAGGTGGCCATCGGGTGCGCGGTGTCCCACACGAACGTGGTGTGTCCACCCCGGACCAGCTTCTTGACCAGCGCCCCGTTGCCGACCGCGGTGATTCCGTTCGGGACGGTCATCGACACGGTGAACGTCGCCTTGTCCCCGGGGCGGTCGTCGCACGGGAACCAGGTGGGCGCCCCCTGCGGCTCACCGGCCACGAACGCGCCGTCGTCGGTCGGGATCCAGCCATCCTGGGCGCCGTCCGGGTCGGCCACCGGGCCCGGGGTGCCCTGGTAGGAAACGATGATCGTGAACGGCCATCCCGACCGCGGCCGGACTCGCGGCGTGACGACCACCTCCTGCCCGCTGCGGCGCAACGACGCGGGCAGGCCGTCCACCTTCACCGACCGCACGTCCAGCGACGGCCGCAGGTCCAGGTCGAAGCGGGCCAGGTTCTCGTCGGCCACCGCCCCGAGTACCGCGGTGCCGGCCAGCCGACGGGTGGCCGGGTCGTAGGACAGCTTCAGGTCGTAGTGGCGCACCCGGTAGCCGCCGTTTCCAGCGTCGGGAAGGTAGGGATCACCGCCCCCGCGCGCGCCGTTGGCGAACCGGTCCGCCGGCCGAGCCGCGGTACCGGACGCCCCATCGTTGGTGGTCACACCATCGGCAACTCCGCTCTCGGGGGCCGCGGCGCCGGTCGCGGTGGCGGCAACCAGGACG
>DATCXL010000079.1:0-2000 GCA_036565825.1 Mycobacteriales bacterium | reverse complement strand
GCGAGGGTGAGCCGTTCCCAGCCGTGCTCGTCGGCGAGGTCGGCGGCGGTACGGGCGACGATCTGCCGGTTCAGTCCGGCCCTAGGCATCGGTGGCCATCCGGCGCATGAAGTCGACGACGGCCGGTCCGACCAGTTCGGGGAACTCCGCCTGCGGGTAGTGGCCGGCCGCCGGGACGAGCACGGCCTGGCCACCCAACCGTTCGGCCACCAGGTTCGCCTCAGCGGTTGGGTCGGGGAAGTCCGGGTCCTTCTCTCCCATCACGACCAGGGTCGGAACCCGCACCTGGTCCAGCACCGCCTCGGCCGGAGCGTGTGAGGTGCGGGTGGTGGCGCTGAACGCCCTGCGATGGTCGGGGCGGCGCAGGCTCGCCGCGATGGCGGCCCGCAGTCGGTCGAAGTCGGCGTCACGCCGGGTCGGGAACAGCTTGGGCAGGTAGGAGATCCAGACCCGTCCCGCCCACGGTCCAGCCATGGCGGCGCGCATCAGCAGTCGCGTCGCCGCCGAGGTCGGGATGTCGCGCACGAACGGATCGACCAACACCAGACCGGCCACCGAGTCGGGTTCGGTGGCCGCCGCGAGCACGGACACGGCCGCGCCCATCGAGTTTCCGACCAGCGTGACCGGCCCACCCAGGTGGGCGACCAGGGCCAGGATGTCGCCGGCGCTGGCCGGGTCGTCGTAGCTGGTGAAGGTGGCGTCGCTGTCGCCGTGGCCGCGCAGGTCCATGGTCGCCACCCGGTTGCCGGCCGCCGCCAGGGTGGTGGCCAACTGTCGGTACACGGCGCGCAGCGAGCCCATCCCCGGGACGCAGACCACCAACGGACCGTCGCCGTCGCCGACGATGTCGTAGGCGATCCGGCCCTGTGGCCGGTCCAGGTACCGGGTGGCGGGTGCCTTGCTCTGGGCGGGTTGTTCGACCGATCGGCTATCACTCATAGCTATTAAGCTAACATCCATAGCTTTGCTGGGCAAGGAACCCGCACCCAGCGTCGCGTGTCACGGTCGCGTGTCACGGTCGCGTGTCATGTTCGCGTGGCGCGGTCGGGCACATTGTTCAGGCGGTACCGCGGATTCGGGCGGTGACCTCGATCTCGATGCGCATGTCCGGGTCGAGCAGGCCGCACACCATCATCGTCGCCGCGGGCGGGTTCGCGCCGAACCAGCGCCGCAGTGTCGGCCAGCAGGATTCGAAGTCGGCGCGGTCGGGCAGCAGATAGTGGACCCGCACCACGTCGCCGATGCTGGCGCCGGCCTCGGTCAGCGCCAACTCCACGTTGCGCAACGCCTGTTCGGCCTGGGCCACCACGCCCTCGGCCAGGCTCATCGTCGAGTAGTCATAACCGGTGCACCCGGACACGTGCACCCAGTCTCCGTCCACCACCGCCCGGCAGTAGCCGATCTGGTCCTCGAAGGTTGATCCGGAACCGATGTAACGCCGTTCGTTGATCATGACCGTGACGCTAGACGGTTGCTACCAGGCCCTCGCCGGGGCCAAGCCCCGACTCCGGGGTCACGCCGTACGGGGCATGGTGCTGTGTTGCCCTCTGTGGGGGAGCTTCGCTCCACCCCATACCCCCCTCGGACCCCCGGCCCACGTCGACAACCAGCAGAGATCTTGGAACCACCGTCTAGACCAGTCGGGTGATGTGTTTGGAAAGGGTGGTCGCTCAGGGCCCCGACATGCTTCTCTAGATCATTAATCGCATCCGCTTCACCGTGATCAGTTATATCGGCGCTCTGTTGGTCCTCGTGTACCATCACACTGATCCGAGGCGGCCGGGGAGGCATTACCCGGGCTCGGGCGTGACCGGCCGATGCCCTTCTTGGGGGCGGTACGTATGGTGTTACTCAGAACTGAGGGAATCGATCGACTGATCGCTGACGTCGTCGACCGGGTTCGATTATCCACCGATACCGTCGATGCCACCGAGGCGGGTCGTGTCGCCATGACGTTGGGCGGCCGATTACCGGAGGATCTGGCGTCACGGGCCGTTGCA
>DATCXL010000077.1:0-2406 GCA_036565825.1 Mycobacteriales bacterium | reverse complement strand
CCTGCCACAGTAGGGGATAACCCGTGTGCCGTCGGCCGCGGTCGCGCACGGTGTCCGGCCCTGTTCCCAGGTGCGCGCCGGCCGGTCACCAACCGTGTGCCCCGCCGATGGCGGCACGGTGGGGTCCGCCCGGCGCTGCCGTGCGCGCCACCCGTTGCCCCGGCCCGGGCTGTCTGTTATTCGAGGGTGGTGACGCTGACAGATGACGAGGCGGTCGTGGCCGCGGCCCGTCGAACCGCGTGGGGCCACGCCGCGGTGCTCGTCGCCCGGGGTGCCGGTGCGGTGGTGCTGGTCGGCAGCGTGGCAAGAGGCGATGCCCACGCTGCTTCCGACATCGACCTGATCGCGCTGGGCGAGGGGCCGGAGTACCTGCTCGAACGGGCCGGCGGCTGGCTGGTGTCGGTCTCCTGGCGCGGTGCTGACCAGGTCCGAACCGCGTTCGACTCGCCCGCCGACGCGGGTGGCGTGGTGCCGGCATGGCGAGGGGCCGTGGTTCTGCACGACCCGACCGGGCTGGCCGCCGGACTGCGGTGCGAGGCGCTGGGGTGGGACTGGGGCCGGGTGTCGGCCCGCTGTGATCGCTGGGTTGCCGAGCAGGTCACCGGGTTCGCCGAGGAGGTGCACCAGTTGGTTGGTTATCTGACCGGGGGGCGCCAACTACCCGCGGCGGTCATCCGTTCCGTTCTGGCGGTACGGCTACCCATGGTCATGGCCGTGCACCGTCGCCTCTTCTACGACAGCGAGAGTCGGTTGTGGGACCTGGTCGCCGAGGCTGAGGGGATCAGGTGGACGGTCGCCCAGAGGCAGGCCCTGGCGTTGATGCCGGCGGACGAGGACGAGGTCTCCCGGGCGGCGCTGGAGATGTACGTGATGGTGGCACGCCGGGTCACGCCACTGCTCAGCCCGACCCAGTCGTCGGTGGTCGACGGTGCGCTGGAGTTGGTGGAGCACCTCGTGCTGCCCCGGTGAGAGGGCCACCGTCAACGGACCCGTCGCACCGCCGGTGGGCTCCATGCCCGACTCAGTATGGTCCGTTCCGGCCAGTACATACGCAGCACCAGGTTGAACGCGTCCTGTGGAGCCGGAAGCCAGTTCGGCTCCCTGCCCCGCCCGGGAGGGTCGTGCTGGATGTGGATGTCCAGCGATCCGTTCGGGTTGAAACGGAGATCGTCCCGGTCGCCGATCGCGTAGCGGTTGATGGGGTTCGGTACGAAACGTTGCTGCTCGTCGTACATGGTCAGCGACCAGAACGCGCGTACCGGCGGCACCGCACCGGTCTCGAAGTGCAGAACGTACCGATGCCTGCCGGTGTAGGGCTGCCGGTCGGAGTCTGTGCGAGACAACCCGTACACCGCGTCCTCGGCATGGTTCGCGCCGAGGCCAACCCAGGCGACACCGGCCCTGCGGGCATAGTACGTACCGTATTCACCCAGGTCGTAGGAGAGCGTCCAACCGTTCCGTAGCTCCCCACGCGGTGTTCGGCCCTCGGCCACGACGGTCGCCAGGCCCTGTCGGGTGCCTCGTTCCAGTGCCTCCCGGGTGGGTTCGTCCAGGGTGGACCAGTCGAGCGGCTCACCCGGCCGGATGCCGACCCCGGCCATCCGGTCGACCATCGGCTGGTCGGCTGCCCGGCACGGATTGTCGACCAGCAGTTTGGCGAGCATGCCGAAGAACACAACGGGTGGCATCCGCGACACCTGGTCGACCGGTTTGGTGGCCAGATCGACATCGGGGTCGACACTGGCCGGATGTGGTGGACGTTCCCGTCTGCCCAACTGGGACAGTGGGGTCAGTCGAAGTCCGTCCTGGACAATTCGGGCGGCTTCGTAGTCGTTCGGGCCGCTGGCCTGGACTCGCCCGATGATCCAGGCCATGTTGGTCGGCGACCGGATCTTACGTACGCCGTCTGGCAGAGGATCGCGCCAGTGCGGGCCGACGATACCGAACTGCCCCGGGCCGTTGCCGGTGGTGCGTGATCCCGGCGAGGAGAACACGTTCGTCCACGCGTCCAGCATGGGCATCAGGTAGTACCGGCCGGCGGTGTCCGGCACGGACAGCACCACCGGTTCGGCGGACAGGTCCAGCCACGCCGAGGAGTACAGCGTGTCCGCGTTCGGTCCGACCAGTCCCCTGGGTGACGCGTCCTGGTACTCCCGCGTGTGACCGAAATGGTTCACCGGGGCCTGTACCCCGTCCGGCGTCGACACCGCCGTCATCTGGTCTCTGGTGAGCGCCATCAGGACCAGCGGGTAACCGAACACGAACGCCTCGGCCGCGGTGGCCGCGACCTGCTCGCTGTCAAGCTGCATGTCATGCATGTGCGTGCCCTTCTGCCGCACCGCCACCGCCGGTTCGGCGGTCGGCCCCGCGCCGGCATCGGCCCGATCCAGGCGGCCGGACAGGACG
>DATCXL010000006.1:0-4065 GCA_036565825.1 Mycobacteriales bacterium | reverse complement strand
CGTTCCGAGTGGTGGGTCGCCGCCCTCCTGTTCACCGTGGTCGGTGCGTTCCAGATCATCTGGGGCGTGGCGGCGCTGAATGAGAACCGGCGCCCGATCCTGCAGTTGGGGGTCGTGGTCAACGTGGTGGCGATCCTGCTGTGGGTGGTCAGCCGCACCTTCGGGCTGCCGTTCGGTCCGGAGCCTGGGCAGGCCGAGGACGTCGACGTGCTGAGCGTGGCGTGTGTCCTGGCCGAACTGGCGGTCATCGCGGGGACCTGCCTGGCGGTCCGGAACCGGTCGACCAGCCAGTCGACGGGCGGGTCGGACGGGTCGGACGATCGGTCCGAGACGGTTCTGTCGGGCTGACCCCCCAACCGACAGAACCACTGTGCCCGGCAGGCATCTTGCCTGCCGGGCACACCTTTGCCTGGTCTGTTGGGTGGTTGCGACTGTGATCAGACGGTGACGATCTCCGGGTCGGTGGTCCGGGTCAGTCGGCGTGCGCGGTGCGTCCGATCCGGACCCGCCAGGTCTGCGGACCCTGCTCCAGGTACTGCCAGCTGAACTCGCCGTGGTGTTCGGCCTCGAACTGGTAGTACAGCGGCTTGGGATCATGGTCGTTGACCAGCACGAAGCCCTCGTCCGGCTGCAGCGCAGCGTAGTTCTCGAAGATCAACTCATGGCGGCGGGCGGGGGGATCGGTCCGCACGTCCAGTTCCCGGTCGGACACGGTGTTCTGCTCTGCCTGGTCGGTGCTCTGGGTGGGATGCAGTCGGGCCAGGTAGTGCAGCACGCCTGACAGTCGCGCGCCGGCGTCCGGATGCTGCTGGTGCAGCAGGCTCCAGGCCGAGGCGGCAAGTTCGCTGGCCAGTTGCGGTTTGCCGGCGTCGCCGAGCTCCCGCAGTGCCTGGGAGAACAGCCGGGTCAGTGCCGCGACGGGCTCGGTGGGCAGTGGATCGGGGTTGGTCACGTCGGGTCCCTCCTGGGCTGGGTCCGGGTCTGGTCCGGTCAGGTGCGGATACCAGACCCAGACTCCGGGCCGCATGGTTTTGTCCAGACCGCGATGTTATTACAAGTGACATCGTAAGAATTAGTGAGGTGGCGACTGTCACCGGCTCGCGACGTGTCTCGTTGTTGCAAGAAAATGTATGAACCTGCATAATCATGCGTCATGGGGTTGACAGTTGCGGTGGCAGGCGCGAGCGGGTACGGCGGCGGAGAGCTGCTCCGGCTGCTCGACGCGCATCCAGACCTTGAGGTGGGCGCGGTCACCGCGCACGGCAACGCCGGCGGGCGGCTCGGCGACGTGCACCCGCAGTTGGTCACCCTGGCCGACCGGGTTCTCCTGCCGACCAGTCCAGATACCCTGGCCGGCGCCGACCTGGTCTTCCTCGCCCTGCCGCACGGACTGTCCGGACCGCTCGCCGCGGCCCTGCCACCCGACCAGCGGGTGGTGGACCTGGGGGCCGACCACCGACTCACCGACGCCGCCGCCTACCACGCCTACTACCAGGGCAGCCACCCGGGCACCTGGACCTACGGGCTGCCCGAACTGGCCGGCCAACGCGACCTGATTGCGGCCAGTCGCCGGGTCGCCAACACCGGTTGCTACGCCGCCGCGGTGGCCCTGGCGCTCGCCCCGCTGATCGCGGCGGGCACGGTCGAACCCGACGACGTGGTGGCGGTGGCCGCCTCGGGCACATCCGGGGCCGGACGCTCCAGCAGGTCGAACCTGTCGGGCAGCGAGGTGATGGGTGACCTGTCCCCCTACAAGGTCGGCACCCACCAGCACACCCCGGAGATACTGCAGGCAACCGGGGCCCGTTCGATGTCGTTCACCCCGGTGCTGGCGCCCATGCCGCGCGGGATTCTGGCCACCGTCACCGCCCGTCCGACCGGTCCGTGTGACGAGCAGTCGGTCCGCGACGTGTTGGCCCGGGCCTACGCCGGTGAACGGTTCGTCCGGGTACTGCCGGACGGACAGTGGCCGCACACCGCCGCCACCGCCGGCAGCAACTCCTGCCACCTGCAGGCCACCGTGGATCGTGGTTCCGGCCGGGTGGTGGTCTGCGCGGCCCTGGACAACCTGGGCAAGGGCGCGGCCGGCCAGGCGGTGCAGTGCGCGAACCTGGTGCTCGGCCTGCCCGAGACCGCCGGACTGAGTCCCAACGGGGTGGCGCCGTGAGTCCGGTCCGGGTCCGCGGCGGAGCGGTGACCCCGATGACCGCGACCGGAACGGGAGGGGGGCACCGGTGAGCGTCACCACGGCCAGAGGATTCCGGGCATCCGGGGTGGCCGCCGGTATCGCCAGCGGTGACCGCTTGGACCTTGCCCTGGTGGTGAACGACGGTCCAAACGACGCCGCCGCCGCGGTGTTCACCAGCAACCGGGTCAAGGCCGCGCCGGTGCTGTGGTCCCAACAGGTACTCGCCTCCGGCCGGTTGACCGCGGTGGTGCTCAACTCGGGCGGTGCCAACGCGTGCACCGGACCGGATGGCTTCGCCGACACCCACGCCACCGCGGAGCGGGTCGCCGCCGCCCTGGACATCGGAGCCGTCGACGTCGCGGTCTGCTCGACCGGACTCATCGGCACCCGGCTGCCGATGGACGCCGTGCTGTCCGGGGTGGACGCCGCGGCCGGGGAACTGACCCGGTACGGCGGCGAGAACGCGGCCCGCGCGATCATGACCACCGACACGGTGCCGAAACTGGCCGCCCGCCGGACCCACGACTGGACGGTCGGCGGAATGGCGAAGGGCGCCGGGATGCTCGCCCCGGGTCTGGCCACCATGCTGGTGGTGATCACCACGGACGTGGTGGCCGATCCGGCCACGCTGGACGAGGTGCTGCGCGCGGCGACCCGGGTCACCTTCGACCGGATCGACTCCGACGGATGCATGTCCACCAACGACAGCGTCATCCTGCTGGCCAGCGGAGCATCGCTGGTGGCACCCCCGTTCGACGAGTTCGTCGCGGCGGTCACCGAGGTCTGTGCCGATCTGGCCGGACAGTTGCTCGCCGACGCCGAAGGGTCCACCAAGGATGTGACCATCGAGGTGGTGCATGCGGCCACCGAGGACGACGCGGTCCTGGCCGGTCGGGCAGTGGCCCGCAGCAACCTGCTCAAGTGCGCGCTGTTCGGCGGAGACCCGAACTGGGGCCGGGTGCTGGCCGCGGTGGGAACCACCTCGGCGGCCTTCGAACCGGACCGGATAGACGTCGCGATCAACGGTGTGTGGGTGTGTCGGGACGGTGCTGCCGCCGCCGACCGGTCCGAGGTGGACCTGTCCGACCGGGCCGTGCGTATCGTGCTGGACCTGCACGCGGGTGAGTCCACCGCCACGGTGTGGACGAACGACCTGTCCATCGCTTACGTGCATGAGAACTCTGCGTACTCGTCATGACCCGCGACCGCGCCGTGCTGTTGTCCAAGGCCGCCACCCTGGTGGAGGCGCTGCCCTGGCTGGAACGGTTCTACGGTTCGGTGGTGGTGGTGAAGTACGGCGGGCACGCCATGGCCGACCCGGCGCTGGCCCGCACCTTCGCCGAGGATGTGGTGTTTCTCCGCTACGCCGGACTGCGCCCGGTGGTGGTGCACGGCGGTGGCCCGCAGATCACCGCGCATCTGGACCGGTTGGGCATTTCCTCGCAGTTCCGTGGCGGGCTCCGGGTGACCACGCCCGAGGCCATGCGGGAGGTGCGGATGGTGCTGGTCGGCCAGGTCAACCAGGACGTGGTGAACCTGGTCAACGCGCACGGCCCGTTCGCAGTCGGTATGTCCGGACAGGACGGTGGCCTGTTCACCGCCGAACGGCGCACGGTCAGCGTGGACGGCCAGGAGGTGGACCTGGGGCTGGTCGGTGACGTGGTCGAGGTCGACCCCGGTGCGCTGCGGGTACTGCTGGACGACGGTCGGATTCCGGTGGTGGCCACGGTGGCGACCGGCCGCGACGGGCAGACCTACAACGTCAACGCCGACTCCGCCGCCGCCGCCCTGGCCGTCGCCCTGAACGCCCGCAAGCTCGTGGTGCTCACCGACGTGGAGGGCCTGTACCCGGACTGGCCGGCACGATCCGACAGTGG
>DATCXL010000047.1:0-4169 GCA_036565825.1 Mycobacteriales bacterium | reverse complement strand
CCCGGCTAGCGACGGGCCCGGATCGCCGACACCAGGCGGTGACTGCCGACCTGGCCCGGCGCGCGGACGTGGACCGCCTGATCTCGGTGGCACTCGACCGTTCGGTGGACATCCTGGTCAACAACGCCGGCCACTCGGTGCCGGCGCCTGCCGGGACCAAGGAAGAGGTTTGGGACGAGGCGTTCGCGGTGCAGTTCCACGCGCCACGGCTGCTCACCGAGGCGCTGTCCGCGCCGATGCGGCAGCGCGGCTTCGGCCGGGTGGTGATGTTGGGCGGCACGCTGGAACCGGGTGACACGCCCAACGCCTCGACCGCGGCCAAGGCGGCGCTGGCCGTCTGGTCCAAGGCGTTCTCCAACGCCGTCGCGCGCGACGGCGTGACGGTGAACACGATCATTCCGGGCCGGGTCAACAGCGAACAGATGATGACCCGGATGCACCCGGACCCCGATGAACGGGCCCGCTTCGCGGCCTCGCGGATTCCCGCCGGGCACTTTGGTGAGCCGCACGACGTCGCCGCCGTGGTGGCCTTCCTGGCCAGCCCGGCCGCCGGATACATCACAGGAGCTCTTATCCCCGTTGACGGCGGTATGCGCCGCCACGCCTTCTGAAGTTCGTCACTGAGGAGAGCAGATGAAACGCACGGCCACCGGCCGCCGCATGATGGCGGCCGCTGTTCTGCTAGCCCTAACCTCGCTGTCCCTCTCGGCGTGCGGCTCCGACGCCAGCGGCGACTCGTCCGCACCGATCCGGCTGGGTGCGCTCTTCCCGACCAGCGGGCCACTGGCAACGCTCGGCAAGGCCAGCATGGACGGTGCCCAGATCGCCGTCGACCTGATCAACAGCCAGGGCGGTATCGACGGCCGCAAGGTCGAACTGGTCAAGGGCGATCCCTCCTCGGCGTCCACCGCGGTCAGCGAGGCCACCCGGCTGACCACCAAGGAACACGTCAAGATCGTCATGGGTACCTACGCCAGTGACCTGGCGTTGGCTGCCTCGGCCGCGGCTGCGCGTAACGGGGCGTTCTACTGGGAGACCGACGCGATCTCCGACGAACTGACCGACCGTGGCCTGAAGAACTTCTTCCAGTTTCCCTACACCGCCTCGTCCAACGGCGCGAACGCCGCCGACATGGTCAAGGATCTGGTCCAACCGGTGATCGGTCCGACCAAGGTCGTGGTCGTCCACAACGAGTCGTCGTACGGGAACCTGGTGGCCAAGGGCGCCGAAGACCAGGCAACCAGGAACGGACTCACAGTCCTGGGTAACTTCTCCTACCCCACCGACACCAACGACCAGTCGTCGCTGGCCCTGCGGATCAAGCAGGCCGATCCCGACGTCGTCATCGCGGCGTCCTACCAGAACGACGCGGTGTTGTTGCAGAAGGCGTTGGCCCAGCACGAGGTCAAACTCGCCGCGTTCGTCGGCACCGGCGGCATCTACGGCCTGCCGGCGTTCAGTGACGCACTGGGCGGGCAGGCCACCGGGCTGTTCGACACCGAGGGCAGCGCGGCGGTTCCCGACTCGACGCTGAGCCCGGACGCACAGAAGCTGCGCGCCACCTTCGCCGAGAAGTGGGCCGCATCCCACGACGGGGCCGCGCCGACGTTCCTCCCGACGATCGCCTTCGACGCCACCTGGGTGCTGCTGCACGACGTCGTGGCAAAGGCCAAGTCTGAGGACCCCAAGGACCTGACCGCGGCGGCCAACTCCCTGGACCTCGAGGTCGGATCGACCATCCTGGGTTACGGGGTGAAGTTCAACGACCGAGGGATGAACGAGCGGGCCTTCGTCGTGGGCATGCAGTGGCAGGACGGTCACCCGGTGGTCGTCTACCCGGAGAAGTACGCGTCCGTCGAGCCGGTGAAGATTCCACTCACCAAGCCGTAGGCAGAACTTCCAGCGGCTGGGGAGGCTGCGGTGACTCTGCTCCAACTACTCGTGTCGGGCGTACTGCTCGGCGGCCTGTACTCGCTGATCGCGATGGGTCTCACGTTGATCTTCGGCGTCATGCGGTTGGTCAACTTCGCCCACGGGGAGTTCGTCACCCTGGGCATGTATGCCGCCTTCTGGTTCTACCTCTCCTTCGGCGGCAACCCGTATCTGTCGGCGATCCTGGTCGTGCCGCTGTCCCTGGTGGCCGGCTGGATGCTGGAACGCACCATGTTCCGCCGGATGAGATCAGCCCCTCCCGCCATGCAGATGTTGGTCACCTTCGGTCTGTCCCTGGCGTTGCAGAACGCGATGCTGCTCGCGTTCGGCGGGGACTACCGGTCGGTCAGAAACGGGTTCGCGCAGGGTTCCCTGCACTTCGGCACCATCGACGTCGGGGTGGGGCAGCTCATCGCGTTCGTGGCGTCGATCCTGATCGGTGCCGGACTCATCGTCGCGCTGAAGTACACCCGGATCGGCCGGGCCCTTCGCGCGGTGCAGGAGAACCGGTACGCCATCGCACTGATGGGCGTGAACGTCGAGCGGTTGTTCGGGATCGCGTTCGCCATCGGGATCTGCCTGGCGGCACTCGCCGGTGTGCTCATCGCACCGAACTACTTCATCTCACCCACGGTCGGCGGCGGTCTGGTGTTCACCGGATTCGTGGTGGTCGTACTGGGCGGGCTGGGTAGCCTCGGCGGCGCCGTGGTTGGAGGCATGATCATCGGCGTGGTGGAGTCGGTCGCCGGTTTCTACCTTCCCGGAAATCTGAAGGGTTCGTTCTCTCTCGCGGTGTTCATCCTCGTCCTGCTGCTGCGTCCCGCCGGCCTGTTCGGTCGGCGGGGTGCCGAAGAGGTGGGCTTCAAGTGACATCACCGTCTACACCGGCAACTCTCGACGGCATCCCGCCAGCACAGGTCACCGCGTCGGCGGTCGGATGGTGGGACCGGCTGTCCGCCCGTCTTGGCATCCCACTGGTCGTGGGCGTACTGGTCGTCGGTGGCCTGACGCTCACCGTGGGCGGCAACGCGTACGTCGCGGGCATCGCCATCGAGACCCTGTTCTGGATCGCGGCGGCGAGCGCCTGGAACGTGCTCGGCGGCTACACCGGGATGTTGTCCTTCGGGCACGCGCTGTTCATCGGCGTGAGTGGCTATGCCGTCGCCTTCGCGGTCACCCACGGCTGGTCGTGGTGGGTTGCCACGCCGGTGACCGTCGTGGCCATGACCGTCGTCGGGACGCTGCTGCTGTTCCCCGGGTTCCGACTGCGGGGGCCGTTCTTCGCGCTCGCGACCTTCGCCCTGCCGTTGATCGCGACGACCCTGGCGGTCTACGCCTCCGGAATCACCGGGGGATCGCAGGGGGAGACCTGGCCCATCAACCCCTCCGTGGCCCAGTTCGTGTTCGTCGGCCGCGGCCCCTACATCCTCACCATCGGCGCGATCGCCATCGCCGCGACGGTGGCGTCGGTGTTCATCGACCGGCGGGCCATCGGTCGGCGGATGCGTGCGGTCGCCGACGACGACGTGGCCGCCGAGGCCGCCGGCGTACCGGCCACCCGCACCCGCCTGGTCGCCACCGCGGTCAGCATCGCCCTGTCGTCACTGGCCGGCTGCTTCTACATCACCTACGTCGCGTTCATCGACCCGACCAGTGCCTTCGCGCTGGATGTCTCGCTGAAGGTCGTTCTGCTGTCCATCCTGGGTGGACTGGGCCGCAGTTACGGGCCACTGGTCGGCGCACTCGTCCTGATACCGGCGGACTCCTGGCTGGCCGCCGCCTTCCCCGGCGGCCTGCACCTGCTGCTCTACGGGGCTCTGCTGGTGGCACTGGTGCTGTTCCTACCGCAGGGCATCCTGGGTGGCGCGGAACGGGTTCTGTCCAGACTCGGCCTGAGGCGGCCCAGATGAGCGAGGTACTGCTGGAGGTCCGCGGTCTGGCCAAGCACTTCGGCGGGGTGAAGGCCGTCGACGGGCTTGACCTGTCCGTCCGGAGTGGCGAGATCGTCGGCCTGATCGGTCCCAACGGCGCGGGCAAGACCACCGTTTTCAACATGCTGTCGGGTACCCTTCGGCCCACCCGTGGCAAGGTGCTGCTCGCCGGACGGGACATCACCGGGTGGCGCCCGCACCGCATCTGCGCGGCCGGCATGACCCGCACCTTCCAGGTGGTCCGCCCGTTCCCCAGCCTGTCGGTCACCGACAACGTCCTGGTCGGCGCGGCCGGCGGCGGGGCGT
>DATCXL010000045.1:0-5858 GCA_036565825.1 Mycobacteriales bacterium | reverse complement strand
CCGGCGCCACGTGGTCGTCGGCGCGACGCCTGGCGCTGCTCATCGCAGTCGGTATCGGTCTGCACAACTTCGCCGAGGGGCTGGCCATCGGGCAGTCCGCGGCGGTGGGGGAGATCGGGCTGGCCACCATGCTGGTGATCGGGTTCGGCCTGCACAACGCCACCGAGGGATTCGGCATCGTGGCCCCGCTGGCCGGCGATGTCGACGAGACCGGACAGGCCCGCCGGCCCGGATGGGGGTTCCTGTTGGCCATGGGGCTCATCGGCGGCGGGCCGACATTCGTCGGTACCGTGGTCGGCCACAGTGTGACCAGCGAACCGGTCGCGGTGGTGTTCCTCACCCTGGCTGCCGGGTCCATCCTCTACGTCATAGTCCAGTTGCTCGGGGTCGCGGCCAAGGCCAGGCGCCCGGACCTGCTGGCCTACGGCCTGCTGCTCGGCCTGGTCGCCGGGTTCCTCACCGACGCGATCGTCTCGGTGGCCGGCGTCTGACCTGACCCGACAGACCAGCGGTTGATTCAAAGATGTCTTCCGATCGTGCTGCGCGTCGAGGAGTGTTGAGGGGGTGTGGGTGGAGCGAAGCTCCCCCCGCGGAAGACAACACAGCAGGGCTCACCCTCGGATCATGAACTCCGGAGTCGGGGCTTCGCCCCGGCGGTGCGGGCGCGGCGCTTCGCCAACGACTGCCTCGAGGTCCGGTTGCAGGCCACCGGCACGGGGCCGTGGTCAGCCGCCGGCGTATCGGTTGGCCACCACCACAGGTGTCTCCACGTTGTGCCCGGTACTGATCGACACGGCCAGTCGGACGAACTGGGCCATCGCCCAGGCCAACGGCGTGGCCGAGCCGGTGCCCTGCCCCAGGGTGAACCCGTGGGCGTCGGGTTGGTCCCACACCTGTTCGGGAAGCAGTAACCCGGCGTTGGCCGCGCCGGCCATGGTGGCCAGCCGACTCGCCGCCGCGGCGGGTTGGCCGGCGGCCAGTTCGTACTCGCCGCGCTCACCGGTGAGCACCGGCCAGGCCCGGCCGACACCCACCCCGGTGTAGGGGGCGCCGGTGGCGGTCTCCCCGTAGCCGTCGTGGTTGTAGCGGTGGAAGATGTCGCCTTCGGGGGTGGCGACCCTGATCGTGGCGTCCACCACGCCCAGCGAGGTTGTCACGTGCGGGTCGCTGGGTGGCTTCACGCCGAGCCGGACCAGTTCCAGGAAGCCGGCATCCACCACGTCGCGTTCGTCCCAGCACCCGCCGCCGTTGGCGACGCAAAGGGCGTGCCCGTCGTTCGGACCGGCGTTGTCGTCGATACGTTCGTAGTACTGCCCGCCACCCAGGTGACCGGTGGTGGTGTAGGTCCAGGCGTCGACCTGGGCCCGCCAGGAGTCGGCCACCTGTAGGTAGAACGAGGCGGCGCCCGGGTCGTTGTTACGGGTGGCCATGTCGGCGGCACAGACCAGGGCGGCGATCTCGGCGGCGATGGTGGACGGCGAGTACCCGCCGGCCTCCTCCCACCGTTCCTCCGGTGTGGACGGTCCGTGGTGGGACAGGTACTCGGCGGACGGCTTGATCCTCGCGTAGCTGGCCGGGTCGAACCGGCCGAGTTGCCAGGCCAGCAGGATCGGGTCGGCGACCTCGTCCATCTGGAGGCTGCCGAACACCGGAGTTCCGTCCAGCCGGGAGTTCTGCGGGTAGGACCCGTCTGGGCGTTCCTGCACGTCGAACAGGTAGTCCAGGGCGCGGTTGGCCGCGGTGGTGTCACCGACCGCGATCTCGGCGGTGGCCATCTCGTACAGGTCGCGCGCCCACACCGCGTGGTAGCCGGCGGTGCAGCAGGTGTCGGCGTTGACCGCGTTCCCCCACGGCACGGTCAGCGATGCGACGAACGCACCCCGGTAGGTCTTGTCCTCGTGTGCTTTCAGAACCATCGTGGCCACCTGATACTGCGCGGTGCGCCCGGTGGCGGTCACGCTGGCCGGTGGGGCGGCCAACGAGTCCAGATAGGAGTGCCAGCCGGCCTGGTAGCTCGCCGACAGGCTGGTGAAGCCCGTGGACAGTGACGCGTCGGCATTTCCGGACGCCTCGGTGCGGGTCGCACCGAAGGCGAGCGCGAGGGTGAATGTGGTGTCCGTGCCGACCGGGATCTGTGCGGTCTGCACGAGGTTGCCCGGGCCGGTCGCCAAGTCGTAGGTCGCGGTCAGCCGGTGGTTGACGGTGAGGTCCTGGAATCCGTCGCTGGCGGTGCCGCTGTAGCCGTTGGTGGTCGCGCTGAACCCGCCCGACACGGCCAGCGCGCTGGACACCGGACCATCCGAACCGACCAGTTGGCCGGCCACCGTGGCACCGGTGTCCCCACCGCCGCTGTTGTTCAGCGACGGATTGAACAACACGTACAGCGCGAGAGGGCCACCGGAGAGCAACTGGAACCGGGTCTGGACCAGTACGGTCGGGCGGCCCGGGTCGGTCAGGTAGGTCTTGGTGATCCGGTACCGGCCGTTGGTCGCGGTGTTGGTCTGTCGGTAGGTCAACGACCGCGGGTCGGCCAGGCTCACCTGGTGTGTGGTGGCGTCGCGTTCCAGGTCGGTGAACGTGGACCCGTCGGTGACCATGTACTGCAGGTCCTGCACGTCAGGGCTGTCCACGGTCGGGTAGTAGACCTCGTCGGTGATGCCCTGACCGATGGTGTACCAGACCTTCGACGCCGTCGTGGTCGAGGTACCCAGGCCCTGTTTGGCGCCGGTGGTCCACGCCGAGGCTATGCCTGGTGCGCCCGGCGCGGCGGTCGCCAGCGCGCGCGGGGCAGGCCACGACATCAGACCCGACACGACTGTCAGCACCGCAAGGGTGACAGCGAGGCGTGGCAGTAAGCCACGGAAGGCGCTGGTAGTGGCCATGGCGACCTGTCCGAGGGTGATCTGTGCCTTAAAAGCGTAGTCGACAGCAGTATGGGCGGTTTGAAGCCCGTAGACAAGGGCTGGTTCGGGCGGCGAACTGTTGCTTGTTGGTCAAGAGATGGGTGCTGGCATTTGCGAAAAATGCCACCGAAACGATTCAGTGACCCATAGTGACAGAATAACTACTTAGTGCAACCATTGGGACATGGTCCTCGACCCACCCGTCGGGTGACCCGGGGGTCCGGGCGCGGGATCAGCCAGTCGTCACCGTCCCGAATGGAGAGAACCGATGTCACGATTCGCACAGTGGCGCCAGGTACTCGTGAGCGCCGCCCTGCTGGTGCCCCTGGTGGGGACGCTGACCGCGGCCCAGGCCAGCCCGGGCGACCAGGCCGTCGCGGTGAGCCCGAACCACACCAGGTCGGACCACACCGCGACCTGCTGGCAGAACACCTCGGTGCCTCCCACCGTGGAGGAGCTGCGGCTGATCACCCCGTCGCCCGACGGGGGCCCGTCGGTGGGCGCGCAGATCCTGACCGACAGCGGATTCGACCAGCTGACCGCGGACTTCGGCGCGGAGCTGTGTCGCACGACGAGCCTGGGTCGGGCCCGCAAACTGGTCGAGGGCCACGGCACCGACCTGTGGAACCTGGCGGTGGCCAGGGCGCAGGGCAGCGTCGCCAAACACGGCACGCTGGCCGGTAACGACGACCGGCCGCTGTACTGGGCCCGACTGTCCATGACCCTGGCGTTACGTCAGTGGACGCCGCACTTCGGGTTGAGTTCCGGTGAGCGGGCCGACCTACAGAAGCTGCTGGAACGCTCCACCCGGGGTATGACCTCCGCGAGTTTCCGGTCGCACTCCGGGGTGCACCGGGTGTTCATCAGCGGATTCGACCCCTTCTTCCTCGACGTCGATCCGCGACAGGGAAACCCCTCGGGCGCCGTCGCTCTGGCCCTGGACGGGCGTAGGTGGACGGCGGAGAACGGTGAGTCCTTCGAGGTTCAGACCGTGGTGTTCCCGGTGCGCTACGCCGATTTCGACCAGGGCATGGCCGAGGACGTGTACCGACCGGTGCTCACCCCCGGAACGTCGCGCAGCGCCGAGTTCTACGCGACCGTCAGCCAGGGACGTCCGGGCCTGTTCGACGTGGAGCTCTACAACGGGCGTCGGCGTTCGACCACCGCGCCGGACAACCTCAACGCCGAGGGCGGCGGCACCTCCACCGCGCCGGTGGTGTTCCCGAACGTCGGCCCCGGCCCGGAGTTCGTGCCGACCACGCTGCCGGTCGCGCAGTTGTTCATGGGCGCGGTGGGTCCCTATCCGGTGCGGTTGCACTCGTCGGTGGTGGAGATGCCGGCCGGAGTGGCAACGCCGACGACCATGCCGAACGGGCCCACGGCCGGTGGCGTGGCGGTGGAGGGCGGCGGCGGTGGATATCTGTCCAACGAGATCGCCTACCGCGCCACCCTGCTGCGTGACACCCTCGGCACCCACGTTTATGGCGGCCACATCCACACCCCGGTCCTCGACTTCGGACCAGGCAACACCGGCGCGCTCACCGACCCGACCTTCGAGCGGAACCGGACACAGATGATCGACGAACTCCGTTCGATGGTGGAGTCGATGGTGCTGCGTTAGGCAGGCGGCGCGCCCGTCCGTTTACCGCCTCGGCCGCTGGCGTTCGTGGGAAAACGTCGGCGGCCGAGGTGTCGGGGCCGCTCTGGATATTGCCCCACCCGTCGGCGTGAAGCTACCGTCATCCGCGACGGCGAACGATTGCAGAGGGGGAGAGGCGATGGGCCAGCAACCCCGTATCAGCTACGTGCCGCTCGAGGCGATGGACGAGCGGATGCGCACGGAGATGCACCGGTGCGCGACCGAGGGCACACCCAGACCGGAAAGTTCCGCCGTGCGCGCGCACGTGCCCGCCGCGTTCTGGGCGTTCGCCGACTCATGGCAGGCGATCTTCCACCACGGTGTGTGCGACCACCCGATCAAGGAACTGTGTCGGGTCTACGTGTCCCGCAGCGTCAGGTGTGAGTTCTGCGGAAACCAGCGTTCGACCAAGGCGACCACGGCCGGGTTGCTGGAGCAGCAGTACGACGAACTGCTCAACTTCGAGTCCTCGGAACGTTTCGACGAACGGCAGAAGGCCGCCCTGGCCTATACCGAGGCGATCACGTGGCACCTGCCGGTCGACGACGCGTTCTGGGAGCGCATGCACGCGCACTTCAGCGAGCCCGAGCTGGTGGAACTGGGATGCTTCGTTGGGTTGACCATGGGTCAGCAGAGTTGGTTGCGGCTGCTCGACATCGACCACCACCAGTACCTGGCGGGCACCTCGGCATCGATGGCGCCGGGCTTCGAGACCGCCGACGTGGCGGCCAGGACAAAGGCGTCGCCGGAGTACTGGGCGAACTCGGGTAGCTGAACCACCGCCTTCGGCGGTGGTATGGCGTTTTCGCAATCGACTGCAAAAGCAGGGGCGGGTGACACGGTTCTCGCGCGACACAGCCACACCGCCGCCGGCGTTCTCCGACGCGGAGTTCGTCAGCCGGCGGACGGCCCTGCTCGACCGCGCGGCCCGGCACGGGGCCGGCGCGGTACTGGCCTACGGCGCCAACCGGTCGGGCAGCGCGGTGGGTTGGTTGACCGGTTGGCCGGTCACCCGCGAGGCCGTGGTCCTGCTCACCGCCGATGCGCCGGTCAGGCTGCTCGTCGGGTTCGCCAACCACGTGCCAAACGCCCGGCGGATCGCCCGGCACGCCGAGGTTCGGTCGACCGGCGAGCGAATCGAGGACACCCTGGCCGGGTTGCTGGCGGGTCTCGGGCGCGACATCACGCTCGGGGTGGTCGGCCCACTGCCGGCCCGACTGGCCACCGCGCTGACCGCACACGCGGACCTGGTCGAGTTGGACGCCGACTACATCAGGCTGCGGCAGGTGAAAAGCGCCGAGGAACTGGACTGGCTT
>DATCXL010000009.1:0-2535 GCA_036565825.1 Mycobacteriales bacterium | reverse complement strand
GAGCCAGTGTGCTGCCGCGACAGATGCGGCGGTGGGATCGACTTCGGTGAACAGCCTGGAACTGCCCAGCGGGTCGGTGGAGAGCAGTTCGTCGGCGGCAGCGACCTGAAGCGGCGAGGCATCCTCGCGGGAAAGCATCACCGCTTGGCGGGCGCGGCCGGTCAGGTCGCCACGCTCCGCCTGCTCAATGGCATCGAGTTCGGCCTGTACCTCCGCAGCGATCGCGTTGGTCAGTCCGCAGTGCTGGATGCCATGCAATGCTCGGCCGAGACGGTGTGCCGCTTCCACGACGGGGATGTAGGACACCACGATCGTCTCGTCGTCGGGCAGATTCGGTGACTTCACCGCGGAGGCGACTTCGGCAAATGCCTCACGTGAGACTTGGCGCCGCCAACCCTCGCTGTTGGGTTCGGTACTGTGCGCGGCGCTGGCTGGATGGGTGTAGCACCACCACGCGGCAGAAGACAATGCGCTGAGCGTGTTAACCACCGCGAGCGCTTGGCCTACCGGGATCCCGGCGGGCAGTTCGGTCACAGTGGTGGCGACATCACCCGCACCGGTGCCCCACATCGCGACCACTGCCTGACGGGCCTCATCGACACCGTACCGAGTCACTCGGCGCGCCCCTCTCCGACCGCGTGCCAGCGTGCCGATACCCCGGTCTGCGGGCAGTGTTGCACGCCCGCGCCCGAGCTTGCTCCGCCGGTCCTCGGCACCCACGCTGCGGCCCATGGATGGTTGATCGGATACGGCTTCGCCTCGACTCCCCGAGACAGGTTTGACGACAGGCTGTCAGAGTTTACTTTAGCTTGAACGAAGTATCTAGTATTGACATCAGGAGTCATGGTATAGACATTCATCGCATCTGTATGCAACCACGGGGTGTTGCCGATGACCGTGAAGGTCAAGTTGTGGAGCCTGTTCAGGTGTTCCTGCGGGAGCCTGGCTGTGCGAGGGACGACGCCGTGAGTCCGGTTCCGGTCCCTGTACGGCGGGTGTGGTCGACAGAGCAGGTCCGGGCGTTGGGAGTGCGCACGGATCTGGTGACAGCCGGGCAGGTTTTGGGGATCGGGCGGACGGTGGCGCACCAGTTGGCCAAACGGGGTGAGTTCCCGGTACCGGTGTTGCGGGTGGGGCATAAGTATGTGGTTCCGGTGGCACCGCTGTTGGAGATACTCGGTGTACACGAGGAGCCTGCTGCTGCCGTCGAGTTTGTTGCAGTCCAGGCGGTCGTTCGCCGGCATCGGGGTGGCCGGCGACGTTGAGCCGTCGCCCAGGAATCGTCACGTCCTCCTGCCGTCGAGCGACGCTGGTGAGTGACAGTCGGCTGGTTGCGGCCGTGAGAGGTGTCTTCTCTGTGTCTCCTGATGGGACCTACATTCGCCTGAGTGATCATCTGCCGGAGCATCCGAAGATCTCCGCGGTAGGAGGCGAGGCCGGTTGGTTTTTCGTGGCCGGGTTGTGTTACTGCTCCCGGAACTTGACCGACGGGTTCATCCCCGCGCCGGTGGTGCCGCGGCTGACGGATCTGCGTCGCCCTGCCGTGCTTGCTGGCCGGCTTGCCGAGGCGGCGTTATGGCACGGGTCGGGGCATGCATGTCCACGGTGTCCGCCGGTGGATGGCGGGTTCCTCCACCAGGTCTCTGGTTGTGTACCGGGCGGTGTTGGACAGGTGCATCGGTTGTCGGGCCCGTGGGCGCATCGGAACCGCCTGTTCCTCGACTCGCTCGGCGGGCCGAACACGGTCCGGAACTACGGGATTGGGGTGGGCAAGACCGCCGAACGACTCGGCGAGGTCCGGCCGCTGGCGTCGGTCGCGGACGACGAGATCGGCGAGGCTCTGGAACTGCTCTGGGGCACCGCGGCGCGAGGTGCACCTGCGGGAGAAGACGCTGTGGCGGATGCTGTATGAGACAGCCGGGCGGGCGGAGGAAATCCTCGGCGTCAACATCGAGGATCTGGACTTCGCCGGGCGCCGTTGCCCGGTCAAGGCGAAGGGCGCCCGGACCAAAGCCGCCGCCGGGGCCAGGCTCGCGAGGACTACGTGCTGGAGCCCGTGTACTGGGATGCCGGTACCGCTCGGCTGCTGCCCCGTCTGCTGAAAGGCCGCACCCGCGGGCCGGTGTTCGTCACCCACGCCGCCCGGGGCCGGGCAAGGTCGTCAGCCCCCGCGACGTGTGCCCGGACATCGGCCTGGCTCGTCTCTCCTACGGGCAGGCCCGCGCCCTGCTCGACGAGCACACGGCCCTGCGCGGACCGGGCACGGGCTGGGACCTGTACGAGTACCGCCACTCCGCCCTGACCCACCTCGGCGAACAGGGCGTATCGCTGTTGATGCTGATGGCGAAGTCCCGCCACAAGAAGCCGGAGAACGTCCGCCGCTACTTCGAGCCGTCCCCGAGGCGATCGCCGAACTCACGAGCCTGCTCGCGCCCGGCGGCAGCAACCGCTGAGCCGCGTTCCTTGGTCCTTCTCGGTGGCAACGGCGGAGGCGGACAGAAGCGTCGCAGCGGCGAGGCTGCCCCAGAGGGCAGC